>CAJXVQ010000110.1 GCA_913060685.1 uncultured Verrucomicrobiales bacterium | reverse complement strand
TCTACACAGAGTAGATCGTCGGCAGCGTCAGATGTGTATAAGAGACAGGGCAAGATTTCCAAAGCGATCCGCTTCGTTCGGGGATTTTATCCGGAGACATGGGATGATGACTATTGTGTCCGCTTGCTGAAGGCCTTTCGGCTGAGCGCATCGGACCGGATCGGCACCTTGTCATTCGGTTCCCGGACCAAGCTCTCGCTCATCCTGGCACTTGCGCGGCGACCCGAGCTTCTCATTCTCGATGAACCCACCACCGGGCTTGATGCCCTTGCAAAACATGAACTTTTCAGCGCCTTACTGGAACTAGTCGAAGACCCGAATAAAACGATTTTTATGAGCTCCCACAACCTGACCGATTTGGAACGGTTTGCTGATCATGTCGCAATTATTGATCGTGGGCAAATCCTGGAGGCGGGGCGAATCGATCAAGTGATTGATCGGTTTACAATTGTAGATTTCTCCCTGGCATCCGATGCGGAGCTTGATGACCTCCACGGGGTGACGATTCTTTCTCGCCAAGGCGAACAGGTGCGGGCGGTCGTGAATTTATCAGCAGGGGGGATTGATCGGATCGAGGAAGCCGGTGCCCGGGATCTCCATCGCAGCCCGGTCACACTGGAAGAACTTTTAGTAGCAATCCTGAAAGAATGATGACTGAAATAAAAAGAATAGAGCACATCGTAATCGACTATATCCGACGATACTGGTGGACCTTTTTCGTTGGAGGAACTCTACAAGTTTACGCTGGTTATTTACTGACAAACTATCAATACTTCACCTCCATAGGATTTATTTTTGGCGCGGGCTTTCTACTTGGCTTTGAAATTTTGCGAGGGGATAAGTCGATTACCCGGACTTTGCTCACGCTCCCGGTTTCAGCTTCAGAGCTGAGTTCGATCTGGCGAATTCTTGGTTTACTTTTACCGATCGTTTTCTACTTCACTACCTTTTCGATTGGTCTCCTATGGACAGATGGAGAAGAATCGAATTATCTCATTTTTTCGAATATTTCAATCTACCTTTTTATCCAATTTGGAATACTGGGATTGATCTTCTACTCGCTTACCGGAGTGGTGGAGTATAGAGGATCCAGTAATATGTCTGCGATGACTGTCAAAGGGGTTTTCTTCACGTTTCTGTGGTGTTCCATGCTTGTTGGCTCAGCTCTCTGCGGCCTCCTGATTCGCTGGAAAACTTCCGCAGGAGCTTCGGAAGAACCAGAGGTTTACATCATCACATGGTTGGTTCTTTTTATCGTGACGATCGCAGGGTTCTTTCGGGCCGACATCTTGGTAGCAAACCGCTACCTTCTCCTGAATGTTGAAGAACCAGTTGCTGAAATCGATGAGGACGAGAACGATTCCGAAAAGACCTGGCGGGGGATTGGCGATTTGCGCTATCTGATAGGCGGCACAAGTGCGCTGATGTTTGCGGGGTTTTTTGCGCTCGTTTCGGCATCCTGGGTTTTTGTGAATTTATTGGAGGCTCGAGACAGATTTAACAGCCATATGTCGTTTGGCGACCAGGTTCAGATGAACCTCATTCTGCCATTTATCGGGTTGGCAGTAATCCTACAAGTTCTCCCAATTCTTCGACCACTCAGAACACTTCCGGTAAAGCTTGATAGTTTGTCGAGTCTCCTCATTTTCTGGCCATTCTGCCTTATGGCGGCTCTCGCCGGCTCCTGTATGGCGGTGAATTCAGTCATCAATGGAATTTCTATGAATTGGGAAAACTATCTCTTCAGCATCACCGGGGGGGCCATCACGCTCTTTTTTGTCCCATTTGTTCTTCGATTCGGAGCGAACTTTTTCACTCTCGTAGTTTCGGTATCTTTCACCATCTTTACGAGCTTGTTTGTCAATGTGACATTACGAACCAATCGATGGACCGATCTGGAAGCACACTTCAATCTCAGTTTACTCCTCCTCATAATTTTGATCCTGACCTGGGGCCTGAGTCATCTCGTCCTTCGCTCGTCCCATCCTTGGAAGAGTGGACACTTCTCTTCCGGATTTGGTGGATCAAGAAGTCCGCGTTAGGAGTATGCTGGACTGAAACAACTCCTGATGGAATGTCGTGAAATTCCATCATCCCAAGCCAACCCAGGCCTGGCATATGCCAAGGCGACCGAGCACCATACCCATCGACATGCCGTCGCAAGGGGACGGAAGTAACCTCAGATCCGGTCGCGGCCTCCAAAGCCTCCCCGCCCTCATGTCCGGCGATCGCGCGGAACGTATCCAACACGGTCGCCATTTCATTCTCTCGAAAAAAGACACCTCACTCGCCAACGACGGGCTCACTCTCCTCCAGCAAGCCGGAGTGGGGACCCCAAAGTTCAGCGACAGTGACAGCGAAATTTCCGGGTTGTTGAGTGGACCCCGTTCAACTCAAGCAACACATCCACCCGATCAAACTCTCTATTCTTCAATAAAATCGCAAGACCCATAATTTTAACAACTTTGCGTCTTCACGCGTCGCCCGCCCTCGGCAATGATTCTCCCAGCCTTTCAATCATTGCCTCCCCTCATGAGACTCCAAGACCAAGTTATCCTCATCACCGGCAGCACCACCGGCATCGGTGCCGCCATGGCCCGTCTTTTTGTAAAAGAAGGGGCCAAGGTCATCCTTCACGGTCGCAACCTCGAACGCGCCAATGCCCTCCGGGAGGAAATCGGACGAGACAACACCGCCTTCATCCAAGGCGACCTCCAGGATCCAGACGCCCCGGCACAGATCGCCGCCGATGCCCTCGCCTGCTTCGGCCGCCTCGACTGCCTCGTCAACAACGCCGCCTTCACCACCCGCGCTCATCTGAAAGACACCGACGTCGCCTTCTTTGATCGTATCATTTCGGTGAATCTTCGTGCCCCTCTGCAACTCATTCGCCATCTCTTTCCCGCCCTCGAGCAAAGTCAGGGATGTGTCGTCAACATCGGCAGCGTCCTCGCCCATTGCGGGCAGGCCAACATGCTCGCCTACTCCATCAGCAAAGGAGGGCTCATGACAATGACCCGCAACCTCGCCGATGCTCACGGCCCCAAAAAGGTCCGCTTCAATCAACTTAACGTTGGCTGGACCCTCACCGAGAACGAATACCAGGTCAAACTTGACGACGGCCTTCCCGCCGACTGGCCCGAAACCCTCCCCGAATACGCGGCGCCCTCGGGCCGCCTCGTCGCTCCCGAAGACATCGCCGAGGCCGCCGTCTACTGGGCATCTCGCTCCAGTCGCCCCATCACCGGATCCGTCCTCGAACTCGAGCAATATCCCCTCATCGGCCGCTACACCAACCACGAAAACTCATGACCATCGATCTCCAAAATCGCACCGCCATCATCACCGGCGGAGCCCTCGGCATCGGGCTCGCCATTGCCAAAAGTTTCGCCGCGGCCAACGCCCGCATCGAAATCCTCGACCTCAATGAGGAGGCCATGCTCAAAGCAGCAGAAGCCATCCGCCAAGCCGGCGGCGACGTTCAAACAACCCCCTGCGATGTCTCCGACCACACCCAGGTCGACCAAGTCATCAACGCCATCGCCACCAGACGCGGCGCCATCGACATCCTTGTCAACAACGCCGGCATCGCCCACGTGGGCAACGCGCTCGACACCACACCGGAAGACTTTGAACGAATCCAACGTGTCAACGTCTTCGGCCCCGCCAACTGCACCCGCTCCGCTCTCCGTCACATGGTCAAAAACGAAAAAGGCGGCTGCATCCTCAACCTCGCCTCCATCGCCGCCGTCTCAGCAATCGCCGACCGCTTCGCCTACGCCACCAGCAAGGGCGCCGTCCTCACCATGACCTACGCCATCGCCAAGGATTTCCTCGACCAAAAAATCCGCTGCAACGCCCTCATGCCGGGCCGCGTCCACACTCCCTTCGTTGATGGCTTCATCGCCAAAAACTACCCCGACAACCAAGAGGAGATGTTTGAAAAACTCTCCAAAGCCCAACCCATCGGCCGCATGGCCGACCCCGGCGAAATCGCTTCTGCCGCCCTCTTCCTCTGCTCCGACCAAGCCTCCTTCATCACCGGCACCGCCATGCCGGTCGACGGAGGAACCATGACCCTAAGATAACAAAGCCCCCTCAACCTTCAGCGTTTTCCGAGTATTCCGCGGTTCCAACACCCCTCAACCAAGCCACCAAAACCCTCTGCGACTCCGCGCCTCTGCGCGAGACCTCCCCGCAACCAAGCTTCCTAAATAAATGTCCCGCTCACTCATCTTTGACTCCGGTCTCGAGGAAATCTACACCCTCAAAACCCACGCCCCCGGTCCCGCCGGAGTCCTCCCCTTCACTCCCGAAAAACTCGCCAGCGAACCCTCCGGCCACCTCTTTGGCTGGACCCAAAACGTCGGCATGGGCTGGTCCTCCAAAGACGTCGCAGGCAGCGACTTCCTCATCCTCTCGACCCAGGGCGGCATCCGGCGCGAGGACGGCACCCCCGTCGCCCTCGGCTACCACACCGGCCACTTTGAAGTCGGCCTCCTCATGGAGGAAGCCGCCAAAACCATCACCGCCGCCGGAGGCGTCCCCTTCGCCGGCTTCGTCTCCGACCCCTGCGATGGCCGCACCCAGGGAACCGATGGCATGATGGATTCCCTCCCCTATCGAAACGATGCCTCCACCGTCTTCCGCCGCCTCATCCGCTCCCACCCCACTCGTAAGGGAGTCGTCGGAGTCGCCACCTGCGACAAAGGCCTCCCCGCCATGCTCATGGCTCTCGCCGCCAGCCCCGACCTCCCCACCATTCTCATCCCCGGAGGCGTCTCTCTCCTCAGCGAAGACACCGATGAAGACCTCGGACGAATTCAAACCATCGGAGCTCGATATTCCCAAGGCGATATCTCACTCGACTACGCCGCCCACGCCGCCTGCCGGTCCTGCGGCTCACCCGGTGGCGGCTGCCAATTCCTCGGCACCGCCGCCACCAGCCAGGTCGTCGCCGAAGCACTCGGTCTCGCCCTCCCTCACTCCGCACTCTGCCCCTCCGGAACCGAAATCTGGAAAGACATGGCCCGCCGCTCCGCCGTCGCCATGCTCGATCTTGAGAAAAATGGCCTCACGACCAAGGACATCCTTTCCGACAAATCCGTCGAAAACGCCCTCGCCCTTCACTGCGCCTTCGGCGGCTCAACCAACCTCATCATGCACCTCCCGGCCATCGCCCATCAGGCCGGATTGAAACGTCCCAACGTTGATGATTGGCGCCGCTTCAATGCCGACATCCCCCGTCTCGTCGACGCCCTTCCCAACGGACCGCAACACTTCGCCACCGTGCAAGTCTTCCTCGCCGGTGGTGTCCCCGAGGTCATGCTCCACCTTCGCGACATGGGCAAACTCCACCTCGACGCCATGACCGTCACCGGCCAGACCCTCGGCGAAAACCTCGACTGGTGGGAGCACTCCGAACGCCGCGCCCGCCTCAAGGAAAAGCTCACCGCGCTCGATGGCATTGACCCAGACATCGTTATTCAGTCTCCTGCACAAGCCCGCCAAAACGGACTCACCTCTACCGTCACTTTCCCCAAAGGCAACCTCGCCCCTGAAGGTTCGCTGATCAAGTCCACCGCCATCGACCGCTCTCTCATCGATGAAAATGGCATCTACTTCCACGAAGGCCCCGCCCGCGTCTTCGCCTCCGAACCCGATGCCATCGCCGCCGTCAAATCCACCGGCGAGGACCGCATTCAAAAAGGCGACGTCATTACCCTCATCGGCTACGGACCCGTCGGCTGCGGCATGCCCGAAACCGCTCAACTCACCATCGCTTTAAAACATCTCTCGTGGGGAAAAGAAGTCGCCCTCATCACCGATGGCCGATTCTCCGGCGTCTCCACCGGAGCCTGCATCGGCCACATCTCACCCGAAGCATCATCCGGTGGACCCATCGGAAAACTCCGTGATGGCGACCCCATTCGCATCAAAATCGACTGCCATGAAATGACCGGCTCCGTCGACTACACCGGACCTGATTCGCTCTCCGACCGCGAAACAAACCCCTCGCTTAAACCCAATCCAAATGTCCCGGACGACACCCGACTCTGGGCCGCCCTCCAGGACGTCAGCGGAGGTTCCTGGGGAGGCTGTATCTACGACGTCGAAACCATCATCGCAAAACTCAAAAACCCGTGAAGCTCATCCGCTTTGGCAATCCCGGAGAAGAGAAACACAGCCTGCAACTCCTCGACGGTCGCCATATCGACGTCTTCCGAGCAGAGGTTTTGCGCCACCCTCAGTGAAGCGCTCGAGAGGCACACTGATGAAGACATGGGATTCAGCATTTTCGGTTGCGACATCGAAGAAGATCTCGTTCCGTGCCTGTATCCGGGTGCGGGGCGAACGGAGAATTTCGAAAATAGGTTTCCCGTGATTGTGAGCCCCTTCCCGAACAGCGACAATTGCATCGTGGCAGGCTATTCAGACTTGGACCCCGAGAGCGATCCAGCCGATGAACTTCCACCTGAAATTACAGCCCCATTTGAGTGAATCTTCCGCATGGCCTTGTGTCACCGAAGCGCTTAGAGTCACGACGTGAGCATTTTCCAGGCGACCGGCCGATTGGTCCTGAGCTTTATCAATTACCTCGGGCAACTTGGGTTTTTGATCGGAGAAATTTTCACCTCTCTCACAAAAGGGCAAAGGCGCTACCGGCAGATGTGGGAACAGGTCGCGGAAATTGGAGCCCGCTCGCAAGTCGTGGTGGGAGTGACGGGAGCCTTCACTGGAGCGGTGCTGGCTGCACAGACTTTGTTTCAATTCAAACTCTTCGGCCTCGAAACCGCAGCCGGCGGGCTTGTCTCGGTGGCAATGCTCCGAGAACTTGGCCCTACGATCACCGGGCTGATGTTGGCCGGCCGGGTGGGCTCTGCCATGGCCGCCGAGATCGGCACGATGAAGGTCACGGAGCAAATTGATGCGCTGCGCTCGATGGCGGTGCACCCCATCGATTTCCTCGTGACTCCGAGGTTCCTCGCGATGGTCATCTCAGTCCCCCTCCTCATTGCCGAGTCCGCGGCCCTGGGAATGGTCGCTTCTTATGTCGTTGGGGTGGGCGTCTTTCACGTCGAATCGGCCTACTGGATCGATAATATGAAAAACTATGTCGATCTCACCGATCCCACCATCGCCCTAACCAAGGGACTTTTCTTCGGGATGCTCATCGTCATAATTTCGTGTGACCAAGGATTGAAGGCCAGCAATGGCGCGGTGGGCGTTGGCCGGGGGACGACGAGAGCGATGGTCTACTCCTCTCTGGCCATTCTCGTCGTGAATTTTTTCCTGACTCTGATCATGCAGATCATCTTTCCGGCCTCTCTCTTCTCGAATTAGTCAGCGTCCACCTGCTATTAAGAGCCTTTTAAAGAAAAACCGCGCTCCTGTCGAAACAGAAGCGCGGCCACACAAACACACAAAATCAGAGGGGTTATTTCTGACGCCTTCTTATACGAATCCGTGAGAATCCTCTTTCACATTGTTTCGTAGTTTCTAAATAAATGGGGACAAGCCCTCATTATGCGGCGGCCGACACAGCTGACTGAAAAAGAGTGGCATGATCCGTCCCGGTCATGATCATTTCGTAGGAGCCCTGGGAGGCCAGTGCGATAAAACCGCCCGCCGGGATCTGTGCGGGGGCCGGCGGCGAGGAAAAAGCGGAAGACCGAGGCAATTTTTCACTAATTTACTGCCATTTTAAATGGAAAACGTCTGTCACTTAAAATGGTCATTTATAAAAGGCAACTTTTGGCATCCCGTCTGAAATTGCTACTACCATTGGCCGGTCGTATTTGCTTCACTATTTGTAATATATTTGCCCACCTACCGATTATGAAAGCAGCCGTCGTCCGCGAATTTTCCAAGCCACTTGTTATCGAAGATGTCCCGATCCCCGAGCCGGCACCCGGTCAGGTGCTCGTCAAGATCGAGGCCTGTGGCGTCTGTCACACGGACCTGCACGCGATGGATGGGGATTGGCCGGCCAAGCCGGTGCCCCCTTTTATTCCTGGACACGAGGGAGTTGGTGTCGTCGCCGCGCTCGGTGCAGGTGTGACTGCGGTGAAAGAGGGGGATCGGGTCGGGATCCCGTGGCTGCATACCGCGTGCGGACACTGCAAGCCGTGCATCAGCGGCTGGGAGACCCTATGCGGCTCCCAGCAGAATACAGGCTACTCAGTCAATGGTGCCTTCGCGGAGTATGCCCTTGCGGATCCAGCCTACGTCGGACACCTCCCCGACAACTTGGGGTTTGCGGCGGCAGCGCCGATCCTGTGTGCTGGCGTGACCGTCTACAAGGGGATCAAGGAGACAGAGGTTCGGGCCGGGCAAACGATCGTGGTCATCGGCATCGGGGGCCTCGGACAACTCGCGGTGCAATATGCCAAGGCGATGGGGCTGCATGTGATCGCGGTCGATATCACAGAAAACAAACTGGCGCTGGCCCGCGATTCCGGTGCCGAATTCACCATCAATGCGGCGGAGGTCGACCCAGTTGAGGAGGTCCAGAAGCTGGGAGGAGCAGAGGGCGTGCTGGCGACAGCAGTGTCGCCCAAATCGATTTCTCAAGGAGTGGGCATGCTCTGTCCGGGCGGGACGATGAGCATCTTGGGACTGCCGCCCGGAAACTTTGAACTGCCGATTTTCGAAACTGTGTTGTACCGGAAGACCGTGCGGGGTTCAATCGTAGGCACGAGGCTCGATCTCCAAGAGGCATTGGCGTTCGCCGGTGAAGGTAAGGTCGCCTCCCACTACTCGACGGATTCGCTCGACAACGTCAACGCGATCTTTGACAAGATGCGCGCCGGGAAGATCGAAGGGCGGATCGTGATGGAATACTCCTAGGCTTACCAAATCGACCACCTCCACAAAGGCGATTCAGTTGGGGGCGGGCGCATTTCAGAGCCTCGCCAGGGGACCCACGATTTGCAAATCGCGACCGCAAGGACCAGGTCACCCTTTTACGCCGAGCCCCTTTGTCTAACGCTTAAAATGCTCCCTGACTTTCTGAAGGAGTTCAACCCTCTTGGTGAATCTCTGATCGAGGCCAAGTTTCCCGAAGAGCTCGAGCTGTTCTTCGAGAAGCTTTTGATCAAGAGGAGCCTCCTTGAGGCGCGCTTCCAGCTTCTTCATCGCGAGGCCGAAGAGCTTTCGCTCTTTCAGCATGGCCACCTCGATTTTTTGATACTCTTTTGAGGGCTTCTCTTCCCACCGTCTTGCTTCGCGAAGCGCTCGGCGCGTCGCTTTGATATTCTTGATCTTCAGGAAGTATTCCCCTTCCAGCAGAGCGATCGCCGCAAGCTGGCTTTTACGTTTCTCCATCTCCTTTTGCTTCACCATGGTGTCCTTGCGTTGCTTCAAGGACGGATCACCTTCTTCACTCCTGGCCCCGAAGTAGGCCGCGACTTCAGTCGGTTTGATAAGCGCGCGTGCCTGCTTGAGCATAGCGGGAAGCGGGTTGGGCTTCACTTTCTTTTTCCTGGGGTTCGACTTGGGAGCTTTCGTTTGATGAACGCGAATCGCAGCGCGGGCGATCAAGAGATTAACATCCTTGGGCCGCTCTTCGAGCAACTCTTCGAGGATCTTATTGCGCTTCTCCTTGAGCTCTTCCTTGTCGGTCTTTAGGTGAGCCTTCACGAAGTCGAGCCGACGCTGAAAGAGATCCTCTTCCAATTTTTCCGGAGCTGATTTTTTCTCCTCCAGTGACTCAGGTTTCTTTTTCTGATTCGCGACCTTTTTGAAGTCTTCACCGGGGCGGCACTCAACCCCGACTGTGACGAGGGTCCGTTTATCATCACCAGTCTGTTTCAGTTCGAAGCGGCCACTGAAGTATCCGGCGCCAGGGTGCTTCACGGAAAGGGAGGCGAGATCAGAAGCGCCGACCATGAGAGAGGAATGACGTCCCTTCTTGAGAGAAAGCGAACCTGCAGCCCGGCCCTTCATGACCTCGCGATGAGATTCAAAGAGAACCAATTTGCGCGGCTTCTCCAACTTCACCGAGTAATTCAATGGCCGATCCTGCTCGCGCTCGAGGAGAGCCTTGTCTGTGCTCCGAATGACGCGATGAAAGGTGGTCTTTCCCTTCGGCAACTCAAAGTTCGCGTTTCGACGAACCCCGCCCTGATGGAGGAATTTCCCGGACTCGTGAATCACGGTAACGATACCATCTGAAACTTCCGAACCGACGTTATACCGGCGACCGCCGCCAAGCTGAATCTTGGTGGCCTTTTCAACTGAGACCTGAAAGGTCTGACGCAGATAGGGTGGCGAAGTTCCTTTCTTCTCACGCGGGCCCGCCGGGAAGAAATCGCGCTGATCGGGTGAGAGGAATTCGGTCTTCACGGGCATGTGACTGAAGTGAGCCTTGGTCATTGAGCCCTCTCCGTTCACCGTTTCATCGCTCGCACCAACCACTCGCAAGGGCACGTGCTGCTCGTTCTCATGAAAGACCAGGACCTCCTGCTTTGAAGTCATCCCTGAGAAATCGAGGTCAACAACGACCCTTGTTTTCCCCACCGAAAAGTAGGGCTGGTGAAAGGCGAGCTCGACGGTTTTTCCGGGTGCCACCGGCACGACCACTTCTTCTTCACCAAGAGGGCCCAGATTCAAATACTTCTGGGAATTGTAAGCAGAGTAGCTCGCATCCGCTACCAGGGAGACGGCATGAAGCATGACGAGTTTGGAAAGTGGATCTGTTCCTTCGCGCTTCACGCGGACCCTCATGGAGGTGGCATTTGCAGGAACCTGGAAGAAGCGGCGGTGGGTTTTTCCCGATTCCAAATCCACCGAAAAGTCTGCCCGGTGCTTGGTATGAGGATCGGTCTTCTCGCCTCGCACAATGGTAATGGGGATGCGCACAAGAGGACCAGCCTCGGGGGAACTGGCAAGACGGGCATGGATCTCGGCATACAGCGGCTCACCGGGACGGGACTTGGGAATATCGAGAATGGGACGGATGGTGATACTTCCGTTTCCAAGGCGGGCATAGCCGGGAATCTCGACCCAGGGTTGGGTCGCAGTGAAAACAAGATCATCTTCAAAATCAAACTTCTCCGGAGCACTCACCTTGGCGGTGAACTTCGGCGAAAAGTCGAATCGAACCGCCTGTTTCCCAACGGGAATATCTCCCCGAAGATAGAGCCCGGGACCATCGCGGAAGGTGTTATTTTTTGTCCCGACGGTGTAGAAATATTCCCAGGCCTTCTCCTCCTGGTTTGTCTTCAAATGCGCCCAAGCCGGAAGTGCCTGCACGAGCCCCGCGCCTTGGGCAAAGACATCCACGCCTTTGACAAAGCGAGCACTATTCATCAGGGCATTCCGGAGACGAGCCGGAGAATAATCCACCTTGTCTTGCTTCGCGGCACTCACAAGCAAGGCACCTAAACCGGCGACCGAAGGCGAGGACATTGACGTTCCATTGTAGCGCTCGGACTTACGTAATTCATCGTACGCGAGTGAAGCGTGCGCTCCTCCCGGCCCCATGATATCGACGCCCAGATCCCCGTTTCTGGCCGGGCCACGTGCTGAAAATTGGTAGGCCGTATTTGGCCCCTTTCTGGTCTGACTGTAGAGCACCTCGGACATCTCGGAAGAGACATAAGCACCCACTCCGATGATCGAACTCGCCTCTCCTCCAGGGCTACCGAGAGTCGACAAAGCCGGACCACTATTACCGGAGGAGACAAAGGCGGTCACGCCGTACTTTTCGACCAACAAATTATAAATGCGCGCCCAGGCATGTTGCCCGTCCTGATACTGGCTCGCGCCGCCCCAGCTGGCATTCATGAGATCAGCCTTGTATTGCGCACACGCCGCCACCCCGCGCATTTCACCCAAGCCGGACGAACTCCCACCAAGGCGGGTGTCGCCAATTTTGACCGAAAGGATGCGCGCACCCGGTGCCACCCCATCGCGATGGGATTCCTCGGGGAAATGTGCCGAAGCAATCGAGGCGACGTGGCTCCCGTGCGATCCACTGACCGTCACGATGGAAAGAAGTTTGCCCTCCTCATAAACCTGCACGGCAAAGGTCGCGGCTTCCTCCTGGCCCAAAGTTCCATACTCACCTGCGATGCCAAAGGGCCTGAGAATTTTCTCATCACGCAGATCGCCATCTTCATCGGTATCGATCAAGACGTGGAATTCCTTCCCGTCCGACCAAACCACACAGTCGTAGACCGGACCGGGGTCGGACGAGGAAAAACGATCTTCCAAAGTAGCACGAATCTCCTCACGGGCCATCTGATCCTTCTCCTTCAGCGTGAGATCTGCGGGAGCCTTTTGAAAAGCCTTCCGCCCGCCCTTTTCTTCCGCGGCCTTGTTTTTCTCAGACCGCTTGTCACGAATCACGCCAAGCTCCCGCTTCCAGGCTTCCGAACGGAGACTGGAAACCCTCTTATTCACTCCGCCGGTGAAAAGCTCACGTGCCCGCTTGATCCCCAGATGAAAATTCCCCGAAGGGTTTTTAATTTTTGGAGGCAGCAGCAAGGTGCGCCCGGTCAATCCTTCAAGAGTCCCTTTCTTCCCAGCAACAACCACCTTGGAGGTGTCAACATCCCCCGATCCGGTGGCATCAATGACGTCGACGATCTTGCGCTCACCGGTCGAGGTCACCTTCAGACCTGAAGCCGCAGGATCCACACCGGTATCAAACACCGCGATCACGACGCCGCGCCCATCGAACTCCGGGTGCTTCTTCAAAAACTCCAGCACTCCGGTCTCCCGCTTGGGAATCAGGGACTCCTGCTGTGACTTTACCGGAGAGTTGGTCTGGCCTTGGGACATGCCGAGGCCGAGAACGGAAGGAAGGAGGAATTTGAGCAAACGCATGTGTTTCTTCATAGGAGGATTGAGGAGAAGCGCCGGAACTTGAACAAAGCACGCCGGATTTACCAACGAATATCAAAAATATGGCCATACACGCGGTTTATTCGACCATCATTGCGGTCCACGGGACTCGTCGTAAAAAAGCGGCTAATTTACGGAATTAGGAGAGGACTTGTCCGCCTCATATGGTAGGTTCCCTCCAGTAATCAGAACCTGGCGCACTGCCGGATTTGCTGCTATGCGCTACGCAATCGTCTCAGATATCCATGCGAACATTCGCGCTTGGGATGCGGTACTTGCGGATCTCCGATCACAAGGAGCCGAGGTCATCGTCTGCCTTGGTGACGTTGTCGGCTATGGGCCCAAACCCGCCGAAGTTCTCGAGGCCGTGCGCTCGGTGACCGGGCACTTCGTGATGGGAAACCACGATGCCGCTGCAGTCGGAGTGATGGATTACTCCATTTTCAACGACCACGCCCGCCAAGCTATCGAGTGGACCATGACAGAGCTCAGCCCGGAGGCGAAGCAGTTCCTGGCCTCGGTGCCTCTCGCGATCGAAGCCGGGGAAATTTTCTTCGTTCACGCGGAAATCTCCGAACCCGGGCGCTTCGACTACATCGACAGCATCGAGATGGCCGAGCAAAACTTCGCCGGGAACGAACACTTCGTGAGCTTCGTCGGCCACACCCACCTTCCCAAGATTTTTGAGAGGGCGAACGATGGTTCGGTCCGTGAGCTTCTTGACGAGTCCTGTTCGCTCGACGCGGAAAAACGCTACATCGTGAATGTGGGCTCGGTGGGCGAGCCCCGAAATCCCGATGACTTGCGCGCCCGCTACGTCATCTATGACTCGGAGACACGCTTGCTCGATTTTCGGCGCGTTGAGTTCGATATCGTGGCCTATCGCGGGGACCTGGAAGCCACCTCCCTTGCCCTACGCCCCTACTTCCTAAGAGTCTATGAGCAAGTGATCGAAGGAAGTGAAGTCGTCGTGTCAAGTGGCGGAAGCCTTGTCGACATGCAAGTGGCCCACGACTCCGCGGCACTGGTGGACCTCGGGCACGGCTCCAATGTCGTGCAGTTCAACCACTCCGCTCTCTTGCCGGACAGCGACAAGGGTTCCCGGACACCCACGATGATCCTGGGAGCAGTGGCCGTATTCGCCTTGGCAGCCTTTGCCTATTATGTCTTTGGGGCGAACAGCCCGCCCCCATCAAATCAACAGCCGGTCGCCGTTGTTGAGGAGAAGGAAACACCACCTTCCGTCAAGAAGGAGCAAGCTGAAGGAGAAAAGCCCGAAGATCGTATCGCGAAAGTTTCTGAGCCTGAGCCCGAGGTGATCATGCCGGAACCCACTCAGTCGACGAAGAAGCCAAAACCCGAACCAGAGCCGGAACCTCCCGCTCCCAAACAAATTCCCGAGCCTCCCAAGAAGGAGATCCAGAGTGTCTGGTGGCGGATGGATAAGGACGCGGAAAAAGGCCCTCTTATCGGCGAAGCCGGCCTGGTCAAACTCATCTCGATTGCAAAGGGAAGATCCATTGGACCCATCGCTCCGGACCCGGTTCCTCTTAACCAATTCGAAAATAAATCGGCCCTCTTCAATGGCATTTGGAAAGAGGAAAAAATGAGTGATCTTTTCGCACTGAGTTCGAAGCACTCATTCACCTTTGAAGGCTGGTTTGCCACCAAGCCGACTCGTGGCGAGGGCATCTTCCTGCTTGGAACGCGCACCGACGAGGGAGAAGATAAGCGGGGATGGCGCATTGACCTCCTCCCGCCCAGACGCGGACAGAGCGAAGGCCAGATGAGCTTCTTTTACGACTCGGGCGACAAAAAGATCCAGGCTCTGGCCGAAGCGGTCACCGTCGCTGATTCCAAGCCCCACCACCTGTCTCTTATACACATCT
>CAJXVQ010000109.1 GCA_913060685.1 uncultured Verrucomicrobiales bacterium | reverse complement strand
TCCGATGCGGCCTTGGGGGAGGTTGAGGCGAGTGCGGAAGGCGTCCTGAAGGGTGTCGATGGCGGTGTGGAAGAGAATGGTGAGGAGCTTGCGGCGTTTGCGGAAGATGCCGCGCAGGACGCGGGGGATGGTGAAGACGAATTGACGGTGGGGAACTTCGTGGCAGACGGAGGTGGCGATCCATTCGCTGGTGGAGCGGACGCGGCGCTGGTGGCAGGAGGGGCAGAAGTGGCGGCCTTTGCAGGTGAAGGCGAGGAGTCGTTCGTGACCGCAGTCTGGACATTGGAGGCGGGTGAAGCCGGAGGCGAGGTCACCACAGCGGAGGAAGGACTGGACGGTGGAGACGGCAGACGATGGGAGCTGGCCGAGAGATTTACGGTGGTGTTTTCCGTAGTCGGCGAGTAAGTCGTCCCAGCCGTAGTGGACGAGTTGCCAGAGGGGGGAGGCACGGGGGCGTCGTGGTTGGTAGACGGAAGACACAATAAGTGTTCATAAGAACATTTCTTGTTTGAGGCAAGAATGGGAGAGGTTGTTTGGTAGCTGGGACAGTCAGGAAGGGTGAGGGATTGCCGTGACTGAATTCAAATCGGTCGGTTGGTACGGTCCGAAAAAGAAAGCTTTCGGCTAGGCCAGGCCGCTGGCTTCATCTCGGTGATGGGCGTGCATGGTCTCTGCCAAAATCTGGGCAAGGGTGGTTTCGGCGCGGTTGGCCACGATCTTGAGGGTGTTTACGAAGTGCTTGCTCCGGTTGTTGAGCACTTGAAAGCGCTCTTCTTCGAGTAGCTCGCCTACTACGATTTTACGCGATTCTTCACGGCGCTGGTTCTTGAGGTTTTCGAGGTCTTGTTGCTTGCTCTCAAGCTCGGTTTTGAGGGCGTTCCTTTGAGTATTCGTCTTTTTTCGAACCCAGGAGGATGCCGAATTCCCTGGCTGTTTCTGAAACACTCGTTCCGGTGTCGAGAAGGAGCTGGGCTTTGGTGCGAACTCCTCTTTTTTGGTCCACGCTCCGACTCGCCAGCACGTTCGGATTTTTGGTGCTGCGTCTTCGGTCTCTTCAGCTGTGGGCGATCCGCTCCAAGAATATCCATAGCTTTTACCTCACGCACTGCCTGCGTATGCCTTCTTGGATAAGATGATCCCTTCGGGAGCAAGCGGGACGCTTGCGCTAGGCGAGGATGGGCTTCACGACTTGGCCGTGGACGTCGGTGAGACGGAAATGGCGACCCTGGTATTTGTAGGTGAGGGCGGTGTGATCGATGCCGAGGAGGTGTAAAATGGTGGCTTGCAGATCGTGGACGTGGACCGCGTTTTCATCGTATTTGTGCTTGTCCGGTGAGAGCGGAGTGCCTGCTTGGTCAACGATGTTGTAACCATAGTCATCGGTTTTGCCGAAGGAGGTGCCGGGCTTGATTCCGCCGCCAGCCATCCAGAGTGAGAAGCAACGCGGGTGGTGATCGCGGCCAAAGTTGGTCGGGCTGATCTTTCCCTGGGAGTAGTTGGTGCGTCCGAATTCGCCACCCCAGACGACGAGGGTGTCGTCGAGCATGCCGCGTTGCTTGAGATCGGTGACAAGGGCCGCCGAGGCCTGATCGGTTTCTTGACACTGTTTGCTGATGCCACCTTTGAGGCTGCCGTGTTGGTCCCATCCTTGGTGGTAAAGTTGGATGAATTTTACGCCGCGTTCGGCAAGGCGTCGGGCCATGAGGCAGTTCGCGGCGAAGGAGCCGGGGTTCTTGGCTTCTTTTCCGTAGAGGTCGTAGACGGACTCCGGTTCGTCCTTCATGTCGGCGACCTCGGGAACGCTGGACTGCATATTGAAGGCCATCTCGTATTGCTGGATGCGATCCTGAATGGAGGCATCAGGGCTGAGGGAGTGTTGGTGCGAATGAAGCTCGGCGAGTCGGTCGAGGAGCATGCGGCGTGACTTTTCGGAAACGCCTTCGGGATTGTTGAGATAAAGAACGGGATCCTTTCCTGATCGAAAGCGCACGCCCTGATACTCGGAGGGAAGGAAACCCGATCCCCAAAAGCGTGAAAGTAGGGGTTGGCCGCCTTTGTTTTTTGTGACCAGGACGACGAACGAAGGGAGGTCATTATTCGAAGTGCCGAGACCGTATTGCAGCCAGGCTCCCATCGAGGGGCGCCCGGCGAGTTGGGAGCCGGTTTGAAGGTAGGTCACGCCGGGGCCATGGTTAATGGCCTCGGTATACATGTTTTTGACCACGCAAATGTCGTCGGCAATCTTGGCGGTATGAGGGAGGATTTCCGATAACCACTGACCTGATTGCCCGTGTTGGGCGAACTTGAAAGGTGATCCGGCGAGAGGGATGGAGGATTGATTCCCGGACATCGAGGAAAGCCGCTGACCGCCACGGACTTCGTCGGGAAGTTGCTCACCATGCCTCTTGTTGAGGAGTGGCTTCGGGTCGTAAAGATCCAGTTGGGACGGGCCGCCCGATTGGAAGAGGAAGATGACGCGCTTGGCTTTTACTGGTGGAGATTTCCCGACGAGTGAGGATCCATTTCCGGCTTGAAGGAGGTCGGCAAGAGCAAGAGATCCGAACCCGAGTGCGGAGCGGCGGAGGATGTCACGACGGTTTGGGAGATGGGGAAGTTGCATGGCAGGTTATTGCTTAATGTTGACCTCGTAGAGATTGAGAATGGCTTGGGCCAGCGTGGTGAGCGCCGCGAGCTCGGGGCCGGGTGTTTTCGCTTTGGTATGCCCCTGATCCAGGAAGGCTTTGGCCTCCCCGGGATGGGTTTGGAAATGAAGGAATTGCTCGTCGTAGATTTGCGTGAGAATTTTAAGTTCGTCCTCATCGGGCTGGCGCGAGGCGAGACGGAGATACATTTCCTTGATTGTTTCGGTCAGGTTCTCCGGATGCTTCAGCGTGGCTTGCTCGGCGAGGTGACGGGCGGCTTCAACGAATTGCAGTCCATTGAGGAGCACGAAAGCTTGCAGGGGAGTTGAGGTGATCTCGCGCTTCGCCGAGCAGACATCGCGCTTGACCGCGCCGAAGGCTACCATGGCGGGTGAGGGCCCGGTGCGTTTCCAGTAGGTGTAAAGTGAGCGACGATAGAGACCTTCTCCGTAGGTTGGCTTGGAAGGTTTGAAGGACTCGGCGAGATCGTAAGGATGGACCGACGGACCGCCAATTTTTGAGACAAGCAGTCCGGAAGCCGCTAGGGCCTGATCGCGGATTTGCTCGGCGGAGAGGCGGTGGCGGGGGCCCCGGGCGAGCAGGCGGTTTTCGGGGTCTTTTTCCAGTTCGAGGGAGTTGGCAAAAGAGTCCTGTTGGTAGACTTTCGATGTCACAATTTCCTTAAGCAGGGCTTTGGTGTCCCAGCCGGAAGCGATGTAGCGGGCCGAGAGCTCGTCTAAAAGGGCGCGGTGCAGAGGGCGCTCCCCCTGAATGCCAAAGTCTTCCGAGGTTCCCACAAGTCCGCGACCAAAAAGAGCCTGCCAGAAGCGGTTGACGATGACACGGGAGGTGAGGGGATGATTGGGATGGGTGAGCCACTTTGCGAGATCAAGGCGGTTCCCGGAGGGCATGTCGAAGTCGGGAAGAAATGCCGGGAAGGCGGGGTCGACCGGCTTTCCCCGGCTTTCGTAGGATCCTCGCTTGAGGATGTAAGCTTGCTTCGGTGTCGCCATTTCCTTCATGACCATGATTTGGGTGACGGATTCTTCGAGTCGGTTGTATGCGGCGCGAGCGCTTTGGAGTTCCTTGAGTGAAGTTTGGTAAGAGGGGCTTCGTACAACTCCAGTAGCGGGGTCGATCCCGGTATTCGCATCGGGGGAGAAAAGGTGTTGGATTTCCGTAGGAGAGAGTTCGCGATCAATGACCCGGAATTCGTCAACGAGTCCGTTTTTGAAGCCACGGTCGCGCATGCGCTCGCCAAGAGTGATGTGGGGATTGCCGCCGCCTTTAATCGTGCGGGTGAGTTGGTCGCGGACGATCTTGGTGGGTGCAAGTTTACCATCAACGTGGATCTTGAGCCCCGCGGCTTTCGAGGATCCATCATTGCTGACGGTGACATGGACCCACTCACCAGGCTTGACGGGTTCGGCGGTCTTAATCGAGATGGCATTGCCGGGCCAGAAGTGGACCAGCGACCACTGGAGATGGTTGTCAATAAGGAGGAGTTCATACCCTCGGGAGGCGGCATCATGCCAGGCCTTGGAACGTGAGAAGACAACGGCCCGGTCCTTGACGTCCGGCGTCTGCATCCAGAGAGAAACGGTGAAGGGCTGTTCGCGGGGAAAGTCGCCCACCTTGGTTTTGACGGCATCATCGCCGGTGAGTTTGAGGGCGTGGCCGACTTTGCCGGGAACGGGTTGGTTGGGGCCTTTCGCTTTCGAGTCGTCGAAGGGCAAATGAAGGAGCTGGTTTACAATCGGGGCGAGCTTGGCATCCGGAGCGGCAGGAGTGTTCTCCTGTGGCGTCGACTTCAATTTGGCCAAAGAGGCGACGATCCTGGCTTGTTTGGTCGCGAGTTGTTTTTCCTGATCCCCGGTAGGCAGGGAAAGAGCCGGAGTTGGGACGGCGTCGGCATTGAAGAAGGAATAAAGACCGGATTCATCAATGTCATCGAAAAGGGCGAAAAGAGAGTAGTAGTCCTTCGCGGTGGTGGGATCGTATTTGTGATCGTGACAACGGCAGCATTCCATCGTCAGGCCGAGGAAGGTCGTGCCGAAAGTGTGGACGCGGTCAGCGACGTATTCGACGCGGAACTCCTCGGGGACAGATCCGCCTTCGACTTTCTGTTGATGGAGTCTTGAAAAGGTGGTGGCGATCTTGGTCTCGCGAGTGGCATCGGGGAGAAGATCACCGGCGACTTGTTCATGAATGAAGTGATCGAAGGGTTTGTTGGAATTGAATGAGTTGATGACGTAGTCCCGGTATGGCCAGACATTGCGATGTCTATCTTGCTGAAAGCCGTAGCTGTCGGCGTAGCGGGCGACATCGAGCCAAGGTGTCGCCATGTGTTCTCCGTAAGCCGGGGAGGCGAGCAGTTCGTCGATGAATGAGGCGGGATCGTTTGGATTGAACTTCGCGACTTGTTCCGGAGTAGGCGGAAGGCCGGTGAGGTCAAAGGTGAGGCGACGTAGAAGCTGATGGGGCTTGGCTTTTGGCTTTAGCTTGAGGTCGTGCTCCTTGAGTTGGACCGTGACCAGTTCATCGATGGATTTTCCGACGGGAGCAGGAAGAGGGGTGAAAGCCCAATGTGCCGTATATTCCGCACCTTCCTTGATCCAGCGAGCGAGAAGGTCTTTTTGCGCTTTGGTGAGTTTGCGATTTGAATCCGGCGGCGGCATCAGGTCATCCGGATCATGCGAATGAATGCGGGCGATGATTTCGGACTTCTCAGGCTTGCCGGAAACGATCGCTCCGGCATCGAGGGCGTCCTCACGAAGGTCCAGTCGCAGGTCTCCTTCACGGTGGGCAGGGTCGGTGCCGTGGCAGTAGTAGCAATTTTCCGAGAGAATGGGCTGAATATCCCGGTCAAATGAGATTTTTTTTTCCCCCTGCGACAGCTGGGTCAGAAGGCCAAAAAAGGCGAGGGCGATGAATGGTTTCAACATGGTTTTCGCTGGGATGGAGAGCTTTGCGATGCGAAGTTGTATGACACGGCTTTGGTCGTTTCTTTTACTGATCGTATAAAGCCGCATTGTCAAAAAAGTTAGCGGTCGTTTTCCATCGCGGAGGTTCCATAGGCCGTTTCGTGCTCTTTCTCGCGAATTTCGGTCTGATGACGGGGAGCTTGCCCGGTGAGGCGGTTTTCGAAACGCTCGATGATTTCGACGTTTTGGAGTCTTTCTTCCAGTTCGTTAATTTTCGTTTTGAGCGCTGCTAATTCCAGGTTTTCGGAGCGGGAGGTTCGTTTCCAACCTCCAAAAATCCAAATAATGCCGGTGGTGAGCATGCCGAGTCCCACAACGGAGAGCATCGCAGCAAATGAGAACGATGCTAAAGCCATGATGCCGGCAAGGGCAATGGTGGTCGCACAAATGATACCGGTGGCTAGAAGTTTCACCAAGGTTGTGGCCACCGGGCCTTCCAGAAGACCAAAAATGCGGTCAAGAAAGGAGGGTTTGATGTCGTGTTCGTGCTGCATACGATCTGTGGGTTTTTGGCGGTATTTGTCGCACATCCGGGAGAACCTTTGCAGACATGCGGGTGAGTGCAATGCGGCGGGGCATCAAATTCTCACTTTATACTCGAAAGTCGGGGTGGTCTCACGGCGTAATCGACCTATGTCCAGCAATCTCCCACCTGAGATCAAGTCCGGTTTGATCTCGCTTCGTCGGCGCATCCGGCGAATCCAGCTCTTTCGCGGTCTTTTAAAGACCGCAAGTGTGGTTCTCGGGGGACTGCTTGCGATTGTTGCTCTCGACTACTTTTTGGCCCCATTGCCATCCTGGGCCCGGGCGGGACTCTTTTTTCTTTGGCTGGGATTGATTGGAATTGCCGCGATTGCCTTCATTTTAAAACCCTTGGTGAGCAAGCTGCCATTGGTTCGACTTGCCCGTTGGCTCGAAGATCGGCATCCGGAGGTTCAGGAGCGGATCAGTACAGCCTTGGAGCTCTCGGATCGCCCGGACGGAATCTCCCCGGATCTGCTCGCCGAGCTTTCCTCCGAAGCGGCCAGTGACATGAGCACCGTCGATCCCCGGCAGGAAGTGCAGGGACGCAGGGTTCGTCGCTCGATGTGGCCGGTGGCTGCGAGCTTGGTCGCAATCGTGGTTTTGGTGGCCGTTTGGCCTCGTGAAATGGGACGCTTGCTGACCCGCGCCGTTTCACCATTTTCCGAACTCGGGAATGCCGGTGCGTTCAAGTTTGAGATGAAGCCGGGTGATGTCGAGATTCTCGAGGGGGATGAGCTGCAAATTGACCTTACTTACACCGGGACACTCGATAAATCGCTTGAGCTGGTGATCGAGAAGGATGGCAACATTGTCACGGAGGCCCTTGAGCCATCTTCCTCTGACGGAGATACCCACACCTATTCCTACACGGTGCGATCTGCCGAAGCTGGTTTTAAGTATTCGGCCCGGGTGGCTCGAAGCGAGAGTGACCGGTTTGAAGTGAAGGTTTATCCTCTTCCCCGGCTTCTGGAACCAGTAGTAACCCTGCAATTTCCGCCTTACACCGCTTGGCCTGATCGCGAGGTTTCGCTGGGTGGCGGCATCCAGGCACTGGCTGGGACCGAAGTGACCTTGAAGGGGCGCTTTGACACTCCGTTGGATAAAGGCGAAGTGATTTTCGATTCGGAGGAATTTGGTGAGGTTGAACTCGAGCCGACGGCCAGGGGGACGATGGCAAAGTGGACCCGGACTCTGACACCGGGGCTTGATGGTTCTGCCTTGATGAAGGTGAAGCACCGTCTTGGCCGCGAACTGGATGCCGCGCAATTCCAGCTTTTGGCAACTGAAGATCCCGCACCGGTGGTTGAAATTCTCACTCCGATCCAGCGTGAGTTTCGGGTGAAGCCAGACGAGCAGGTCATTATCACCTACAGTGTCCTTGAAGGGATTGGGATCGCCAAGACCGAGATTGAACTCGAGGTGAATGGCAAGCCGGTGTCTCCACTGGCCGAGCTTCTACCGGAGCGAATCGATGGTGTGGAAGGGAAACGTTGGGAGGGTGAAGCGATGGTCTTCCTCGGGAGTTTGGTCGCCAAGCATAAGGATGCCCGGCAATTCCGGATGCGCCTTGCGATCAGCGATAATTGTCCGGAGAGTCTTGAGGGCCCTGGAGTGGGTCACTCGGAGTGGTTGGAATTTAAACTCGATCGGAATGCGGAATCATTGGTCCGTCAGGAGTTGAAAAACCAAGACAGTGACTTGAAGAAGACGATCGAGGAAGCGATTAAAAAAATTCACGAGGCTCGTAACAAAATGCAAGAAGCCAAGGGTGACCTTAACAAGGAAGAGGTGACTGAACGGGCCGAGAAGGCTCTTGCGAAGGCTCGTGAGAATTTAGAGGAAGCAAAAGACGAACTTGCTGAACTCAGTGAGCGCATGAAGCAGGGAGTTCAGGAACATCGCCGTGATGATGTCGAGGAAGCTTTAGCCAAGTTGGAAGAAGCCCAGAAGTCGGTTGAAAGTGCTCCGCTGCAAGATACTGCGGAAGCGCGGAAGTCCGAAGTGGACAATGCGCTCCGCGAGAGCGAGGAAGCCATCAGCGATCTGCAGGAACTTCATCAGGAAGTCGGGAAGGATCAGCCCCAGATCGATGATCTCGCAAAACTTCAGGAAATGGCCCAACGCCAGGAGGAGTTGGCCCGCAAAGCTGCCGAAGAAAAGCCGAATGAGGATTGGCAAAATGAGCAGCACAAGATGCAAGAGGAAATTCGCCAGAAGGTGCAGGAGTCACCGGAGGCCAAGGCCGCTGCCATGAAGTCACAGGCGGAGCAGGCCCTCGACCTCTCAAAGGAAGCCGAGGCTCTCAAGGAATCGCAGGAGAAGCTTTCAGAACTTAATGAGCAAGCGGATCCGGGGACGCCGCAGATGAATGCCGACCAGCTTAAGAATGCTCTCGCCAAGGAACAGCAGGATGCTTTGACCGAAGCTCGCGAGGAACTGGCGGAGGCTCGTCGCGATCAGGAGGATGAGCGAGCGAAAGATCTCACCAAAGCAATCGATGAAGCGAATCAGGCGAACAATGAGGTGCGTCAGTCCAAACCCGAGGAGGCCGCAGAGTCTGCCAAGAAAGCGGCCGAGGAACTCGCGAAAAACGCGGAGGACAGTCCCTCCCAGGAATCTCTCCAGAAAAAGCAGGAGAAGCTTGCCGAGGCTTTTGAAGCACTTGCGGAAGGCAAGAACGAGGACGCTCAAGAGGCTCTCGAAGAGATTCAGGAAATGTTGAGTCCCCGTGAGGTTGGGAAAGCTTTGGCGGAAGAACAGCGAAAGGCCCTAGATGAGGCCAAGAGTGAGCTTGCCGATGCAAAAAAGGACAACGAGAGCCGGGCTGAAGATCTTCCCAAGGCGGTCGAGGAAGCCAAGCAGGCTCTTGATGAGGCTCAAAAAAATCATCCGGAAATGGCAGCCGAAGCTGCCAAGCAAGCTGCCGAGGAACTCGCAAAAGGTGCCGAGGAATCTCCTTCCCAGAAGTCTCTCCAGGCGAAGCAAGAGAAGCTTGCCGAAGCATTTGAAGCTCTCGCTGAAGGTAAAACCGAAGAAGCGCAGGCCGCACTTGAAGACGCGCAGAATGTGCCCCATCCCGATGATGTCGCAAAGGCCCTCGCTGAAGCCCAGAAGGAAGTATTGGAGGGAGCCAAGGAAGAATTGCGTGATGCCCAAAAAGGCGAAGAACCTCGTGCGGCCGACCTCCCCAAGGCCGTTGAAGAAGCTCAGGCTGCCTTGAATGAAGCCATGCAAGCAGATGTCGAAGGTGCGGCCGAGGCTGCCCAAAAAGCGGCCCAAGAGCTGGCCAAAGGTGCCGAGGAATCTCCCGCGCAGGAATCACTTCAAAAGCAACAAGAAGCTCTTGCGGAAGCTTTCGAAGCGCTCGCCGAAGGCAACACTGATGAGGCCTTTGAAGCACTCGAGAAGATGCAATCAGAGCGTTTGTCCGATGCCCTGGAACAAGCTCTTGCCCGCGAACAGGAGGCGATCGTTGAAGGGACCCAGGAAGAACTGAGTGAAGCGCGTGAAGGACAGGAGCCGCGCGCCAATGATTTGCCGGAAGCACTTGCGCAAGCGCAAGATGCTCTCGAAGAAGCGATGCAAGGAGATACCCAGGCTGCTGCCGAAGCTGCGCAGGCCGCTGCCTCGGAGCTTTCCAAGGGGGCTGAAGAGTCCGCTTCCCAACAAGACCTGCAGGAACGTCAGGAAGACATCGCCGAGGCCTTGCAAGATCTCGCGGAAGGGCGCTCCGAGGAAGCCCTCGCCGCTCTTCAGGAAATGCAAAGCGATCGCGCCGCTGATTTGGCGCAAGCGATTCAGGACGTTGCGGCAGTCGAAGGGAACCCACTCGGCCAGGCCAGTCAAATGGCCAACGACGGTGCTCAAAAAGCATCCCAAGCGCAGCAATCAGGTCAGTCCGAGCAAGCAGCGCAGCAGCACCAGCAAGCCTCCGATAAGTTCGAGCAGGCCAGGCAATCACTGGAGAATGCTTCCCAACAGCTCGCCAAACAAGCGGCTCAAGCTGCCGAGCAGGGAGAAAATCCAAGCAAGGCACCGGCACCGGGTGATGCCATGGCCGAGGCTCTGCAGAAAAGCGCAGAGGCTGCGAGTGCCGCCAAATCAGGGCAGCAACAGCAAGCGGCTTCAGATGCCCAGGCTGCTGCCGAGTCTCTGCGACAAGCTGCCAACGAAGCGAAGTCCAACATGAAGCAGGGTGGTAAGCCCGGCGAAGCGATGGCTCAGGGCAACGAGGCCGGAGAGCCGGGTGATGCCGCCCCACCCAGTGACGAAACCAAGGAAGGAATGCGTCAGGCCCAAGGTGATCAGGGCGTGCCTCCCGAACTCGCCAAGCTCGGCATCAATGCCGCCGATTGGGAAAAGATTCAAGCGACCCTGCAGACCGATGTCAGTGGCTCCCGCCGCGCGGTCATCCCTGAAGACTACCGGGGCTTGGTTCAAAAATACTTCGAGCAAGTCTCTAAAAAACAATGAAGCAAATTTCTCTCTTACTCATCGGTTTTCTCCTCATTGCGATAGCGCCCGGCCAGCAAATTGCGCCGACTGTTTTCGCAAAATGGAAGAAGCAGGTTGATCCCTCCGTCGACCGTGGCTTGAACTATCTCGCCCGGGTTCAGGAAAAGGATGGCAGTTATCCGGGGAGCTATGGAAACTCTTGCGGGATTCCGGCGTTGGCTGGCATGGCTTTTCTTTCCCGCGGGCACATGGCGACCGAAGGTCCGTATGCCGATTCTTTGAACAAGATCATCGATTTTTTGATCGGGCGACAGAACCGTGAGGGTCTTTACACCGGTGGCCAATATGGGAGCGGCCCGATGTATGGGCACAATATTGCCACTCTTTTCCTCAGTGAAGTTTCAGGAATGGTCGAGCCCGATCGCCAAAAGAAGATTAACGAAAGCCTGCCCCGTGCCTTGGCGTTGATTTTGCGAGCCCAAGCGGTTAAGAAGACCTCCCGTCATCAGGGTGGTTGGCGCTACCATCCCAACTCCCGGGATTCCGATACCTCCTGCAGCGGATGGGCGCTCATGGCTCTTCGTTCGTCCAAGCTCAACGGGGCCGACGTTCCGGACAAGGCGATCGCGGACGCCGTAAAGTATCTCTATGGAAATTTTTCCGAGAAGAACGGTCACTTTGGCTATTCCAGTCCTCACAATCAAAAGAACTCGCTGACGGGCATGGGGCTTCTTTGCCTCGAACTATGTGGAGAACACGGCAAGCCGTCGACGATCAAAGCCGCGGATTTTATTCTGCAAAATTTCCGGGCCCTCGAAGGGGCCCAGTTTGAATTCTACGGGAACTACTACAACGCGCAGGCCATGTTCCAGATTGGGGGGAAATATTGGGAGACCTATGCCGACTGGATGTATAAAAGTTATCTAAAACTCCAGAAGGACGATGGTTCCTGGCAGAGTCGGGAAGCCGGACAGGTTTACGGAACAGCCATGATGACGCTCGCGTTCACGGTGCCGTATCGCCAGCTCCCGATCTACCAGCGTGACGAAACAGTGGACGAAGAGTAGATCGCAGCGGTATCCGGCTCGTCCCAGTTTTAGACCGGCCAAGGTGGCCATGACGACTATCAGAAATTCCAAAGACTGCGGTGGAGTCGCCACTCCAGGAAAATGATGTTTGGGCGCTTTTCTTCAGCGCCCGCGAATCTTGGTGCGACGAGAGGCTCCCAGAAGGAAGATTCGATTTGCGAGCGTAATCAGCGGTCTGTTTGGAATACAAGGAAGGTGAGACCGGCGAATAGACACGCAGAAACGAAGCCGTCTTTCGAATTTCTCCTGCCCTTGTTCCTCTGAAAAGGAATCTCAATACCGAGCCATGCGGGCAAGGCCGCATCATTTCTTTTGCTTTCTCTTGCCCTTGGCCTTTTTCGGCTGCGGTTTGACCGATTTCTGTGGGCCGTAAGTTGCCGTGATGACTCCATCGACGATGCTTCGATCAGTGCGATTCTCGAAGGCTTTCAACATCGGGTCATCGGTTTTTTTCATCTGGGTCACCAACTTTTTTTGGAACGACTGGATTGTCCCCTGATGCTCGGGGGCGTCGATCAGATTGATGAGGCAATCGGGATCTGTTTCCAGGTTGTAAAACTCTTCGGGAACTCGATAACGAAACAGATCGACCCGAGCGGCAATCCCGGGATCGGTCTTGGCGGCTTCATTCATCGCAGCCATTGTTTTCCCCTCGTTGTTGTTGCGATACCAGTATGCTCCGTTGCTGAAGGGATTGTAAATGTAGCCGAACTTCGCATTCTGAACCGCCCGCATTGGGACGGCTGCGCCTCCGGCCTTCGAATCGATTTGGGTAAAGACGAAATCCCGATTCTTCTGTGCCGTCCCCTTCAGCAAGGGAAGGAAGGACCGTCCATCAAGGCCTTCGGGCCCCCCGACTCCGGTGGCCTCGAGGAAAGTCGGAAAGAGGTCGACAACGGAAACGAAATGAGTGTCGTCACGAGTGCCCGGCTGAATCCGGCCCGGCCATCGGGCCAGCAACGGGCTTCGGGTGCTGTGAAACCAGGCGTTGCACTTGGCGAAGGGGACCGCGATACCGTTGTCGGTGATGAATAACACGAGCGTGTTGTCGGCGAAGCCCGATTCCTCAAGCGCTTTCATGACACTGCCGAAGGTGTCGTCGAGACGGCGTGTGGAGTTCAGGTAATGGGCCAACTCTTCCCGGACGCCGGGAAGGTCGGGAAGAAATCCCGGCACGTCGACCTCGGCAGGATCGTAGGTCCGCGACGGCATCGCGGCGCCCCGGGTCAGCTTCTCCGGGTTGCAGTAGGGGCGATGCGGATCATGGGAATTCACCATGAAGTAGAAGGGCTTGCCGGCGTCTTTGCATTTCTGGAAGAAAACCTTGCTTCGCTCCTGGTAGATTGCCGGATTGCGACCGTTACCGAGATCTTTTTGGTCAAAGTGATAATCCCACTGCATCGATTTCTTGGGCGTGGAATGTGCGACCTTGCCGAGGATGCCGGTGTGGTAGCCGCCCGCCTTCAGCGTGGTCACAATGTCAGGAACATCTTCCCGTGCCGGCATGAAGCCCATTGCACCGGAGCGGTGACTGTAGCGGCCCGTTGCGATGATGGCGCGACAGGGAGCGCAGATCGCGGTGTTCACGTGCGCCCGATTGAAGAGTAGGCTCTCTGCGGCGAAGGCGTCGAGATGGGGTGTCAGGTCGGCCGGTTTTCCGCCATACACGCCAAGCGATTCGGCATGGAGATCGTCTGCGGTGAAGAGGAGAACGTTGAGGCGTTCATCGGCCGTGGCAGCCGAAACGAATACGGGGATCAACCCGGTGAAGAAGAGGGATTTTAGATTCATGAATGAGTGCGAGGTGCGTTTCAAAAGAGGAGAGGCGTGCTTTCGCCCACTGTAGCGGTTGCTGTGAGTGTCCCACCAGTCGTTAATTCGTATCCACTTTTCCGAGCGAGTTCCAAACGAAGCCCGTGATCGTTTCGAGTGAGATTAATGGGATTCCTCATCCCCCCGTCCGCCGCCTTCGCGCAGCACGCGACGCCTTTGTCGGCCGGATCAAGGAGGGAGGCATGAGTAAGGGAAACCGGTCATACCAAAGAGTTTGATTCGGTGATCGTCAGTCAAATTCTGGAGCCGTTAACCTTCAGTCTGCTTACGTCAAAGGGTACGCAAAAAAATTTGGCAGACGAATCTGCCAAATCTGTGCCAGTCAAAATCGTTTCTCCTGTGGTTCGACTGACTTTTTGAGATGAACTCAACCTAGGTATTCTCAGGCGCGGCGGCGGCGGATGACCGAGCCGGCGAGACCAAGGCCGAGAAGAGCAAGACTGCTTGGCTCTGGGATGGTGGAAGTAAGAACCATGTTATCGATATTGAACGACGAAAGGGCTTCGCCCCCTGTGGTCCAAGCATTCATGCCCTGAAATCCCTGAGGGGAGGTTCCGCCATTGAGCCAGGCGCCGTTGAAAATCTCAGTGCCTCCGTAGGTTGCGACAGCAGTATCCGCATCGAGGTCGATATTCACAACGACGGAGACCCACTGATCAAGGAGGAGGGGAGTGTCTGTTCCTCCGGCACCGAAGAGGCCGGTAGTTCCGTTACCAACAAGGTCCAAACCTGCGTCAAAGTTTCCGGTCAGGGTTGCGCCACGGCTCAGGTAGACGTGTGCTTGGCCATCGTAACCGGTCGGTTGGAAGATGTCGTAAGAGAGAGTGAGTTGCCCCGACGTGATGGGTGATCCCAGATCCAGTGTGGTGTCTGATCCGTATCCTGGGTTGGTGAGGAACTCGAGCGATTGAGTGCCTCCGCTGGAGATTGTATTGACAACGTTTGTCAATCGGGTTCCGCCAAAATCGACCCACCCACCCTGACCGTTTGAGTCGCCCAGGCTGTAGGTTTCGAAAGATTCCTCATAAATCGTAGCTGCGTTTGCGGTTGAAGCAAATGCAGCCGTTCCAACGATAGCGAGGACGGAAGCAATAGAGTTAATAGAGTTTGATTTCATTACTGGATTCAATTTTTTGGTCTTTTGGTTGCTGCCGACGTCCGAAATGGAGTAGCCCGACATAAGTTAACAAGGTCGCAGGAACCCTTTTAGGCCACCTTTCAATCTCACTACGTTCCGTGGATATATACGGCCTTGGGGTAAAGGAGAAGGAATCTTTTTGAAGAACGGACGATTGTTCAGCATGAGCGCTTTTACTGTTAGGGGTTTTCTTTTAGGATGGGGTGCTTGGGGACGCCGTTGAGACTGTCTCTTATACACATCTGACGCTGCCGACGATCTACTCTGTGTAGAT
>CAJXVQ010000108.1 GCA_913060685.1 uncultured Verrucomicrobiales bacterium | reverse complement strand
GTACATCTGTCCCCAGCCGCTGGTCAAAGACGGAGTGGTTTATGTCGTCGGCGGACGCAGCGGAATCGGAGGAGTGGCGGTGAAGCTGGGTGGGACCGGAGACGTGACGAGCACTCACCGGTTGTGGACTTTGAAACAAGGGACCAATGTTCCTTCGGGCGTGATTCATGGAGATCACCTTCATTACATTCATCAGGACAAAGGCGAGGCCTACGCGGTCAATCTCAAGAGCGGGGACTTTGTTTATGAAGAGTCCGTGCAGCCCGGTCCGGGACAAGTTTATGCCTCCTCCTTGTTGGTGGGTGACGAGATCCTGTATCTGGGTCGCGGTGGCAAAGCCGTGATTGTCAAAGCAGGTCCGAAATTTGAAGTGCTCGGCAATGCCAAACTTGAGAACGGCAGGGGAGTCTTCAACGCGAGCCCCGCCATGGTGGGGGGACGGCTTTTGATTCGTTCCAATAAGTTCCTCTACTATATCGGGGAGAAGTGATTACGGTTTGGGCCAATGGAGTCTCGGGCCGTTTGCTTCTTGCGGGAGGCTCTCCGGGGCAACAATCTTGAGTCGCCCTCGACCTGTTGGAGACCTTCTACGAAACGGTCAGTTTCGGTATGCCCGGCGTATTTTTGTTTCTTTTCCCCCTCTCAGAATCATATAATTTCTCTCGTATTCCGATTTTCCTAATAAAGCTCTCAAGCATTTTACCCCAAAAAGTAATCCTGCAGTCGAACGATCTTGTTGTGTCAGCCTGAAGAGGGAAAGAGCTCTTACAAGGCAGCATTCCCCGAATACGCCACCCCTCATAATTCCTAAAGCCATGAAGAATAATCTCCACCGATTTGTCCTCCTTCTTCTTTTTGGACTCACTTCCTTTGTGTCGGGTGAGCCTGTGGCTGGACCGCTTAAGGCATATCGACTCAAAATCGATGACGAATTGCAGCTCTCTGTCTTTCTGCAGCCCGATCTGGCAAAACGATTGACGATTGACAGGCAAGGGAAAGTTTCCGTCCCGATGATTGAAAAGGCGATTCCATTGGTCGGTTTGACGCGGGCAGAAGCGGTGGAGAAGATTCGGCAGGCTTATGCCGACGGCTTTCTCAAGTTTCCTGTTGTGGATCTCAAAATCACCCAATTCGCTCAGGATTTTGTCAAGATCAGCGGGCGGGTAATGAGGCCCGGGGATATTCCGATTCACCTCCCAGGGAAACTTGATCTATTGACAGCCTTGACCATTGCCGGAGGGGTGAGTCCTTTTGCGGATACCGAGGCGATTAAGCTGATAACCGCAGGTGGGGATAATGCGACCTTTACCTTGAAAGAGGTGCGGGGAAAGAAGGGGAAGCGCCTGCTGAACCCGGGAGATCAGATCATTGTCCCGGGAAACCGCTTTGCGAACATGGCAGTGAGCATGGAGGGCAAGATCGTAAAACCAGGGCCTATCCCTATTCCCAAAGGCGGGAAGCTCGATTTGGCAAGCGCGATGGTTCTCGCGGGAGGGATCAGTGACCATGCTGATCTATCTAAAATCGAGCTTATTCCCGCGAATGGAGGTAAATCCTCCATTTTTTCCTATGACGAGGTTCTGCAGGGAGTGGCTGGCAAGACTCTGCTCAAAGCCGGTGATCGCGTGGTGGTGGGGAAGAGCCCATTTGTCAACGGTATCGTCATCATGGAGGGGGCTGTTCTCAGAAGGGGACCCCTGGTTTATTCCATGGGTGGAAAGTTCACTCTTAAGTCTGCCCTTAGCAGAGCAGGCTTGAGCGATCTCGCTAACAGGGAAAAAGTGGAAGTATCTCGTAAGGGTTCAAAAACCGTGAGATACAACATGGTTGAACTTAACAAGATCGCAATGGAGATCTACCTCCATCCAGGTGACACGATCAAAGTTTTCACGAGATAACGTTTCTCCCCACTTAGACGCCCTACTGCTAGGAGTTTACTGCTAGGACTGCAGGAGTTTGCTTTTTGCGGGAGGAACTTGAAGCCGCCTTTGGCCCGGAGCGAATGGGGGGTTATCAGCAAGGGGACGGAGAAACTCAGTGTGGTTTCGCCGCCGCCTTCTCTAAAATCAGGTCTGCCTTTTTCTTCTGGTCCTCGGTCAGGTGGGCTTTCAGTTCTTCATGAAACTCGGTCAGCACGAGCCAACGGGCTTGCGACTGCTTCGGCAGAACGAGCATCCGTCGACTTACTGCTTCAAACTCCGGTTGCAGTGCCTTGACCTCTTCGCGGGTCAGCCCCAGTGCTTCCTGGTATTTCTGAATCTGCCGAAGGGTGACATTCCGCACCTGTTTTTCCGAGACGCTCTCCCCGGCCAGCGGTGCCAGGACAAATTCGCCCCCTTTTTGCGTTACGGTAGTCCTCCCGACCCAGACGCCGAACGCGAAGATTGCGAACAGTGCTAGAACGATTTGGACGATGATCCCACTGGTTTTCATAGTCATGTTTTTAAAAGTTTTCTGACATCGGCATCTCCATCCAGAGATTGGTAGTCACGTTCTCCGGGACCGTATCATTGCCCGAGCGGAGCGTCACCAAGATGGCTACCGCCGCAGCCACAGCCACCCCGGCACAGGAGGTCCATTGCAGGATGATCAGAGGCTTCGGCAGGCGGGCAGCCAAGACCCGCCCGGCGAAGCCAACCGGAATCTCCGGGGCGTATTCCTCCCGGCGGTAAACCCTCCGGGTCCTTTCCAACAGCTCTTCAGTATTCTCAATTTTCATCACTTGTTCCATTTTTGAAATTCTGTCTTCAACATTTTTCGGGCACGGAAAAGCCGAAGCCTCGCTGCGGTGTTGGTCCAGCCCATTTCGCGGGCGATCTCGCTGATACTTCGCTCTTCCAGTTCGACTTCACGCAAAAGCCACGCGACTTCGTCAGGCAGTCTTCGAAAAAGCTGCCCCAGGATTTCGCCGGCATCGATGTTACCGACCACATCTGGAGCTGCCGATTCACGGACCTCGTCCCCGACATCGGTAAAGGTCCACTCCGGCCGGATCCGCTGTTTACGTAAGGCGTCGTAGCAAATTCGTCGGGTCAGCTGATCGACCCAAGCCTCAAAGACTCCGCCACGATATTGCCAGAGCTTGGTAAAGATCTTCGCAAAGACTTCCTGGGCCAGATCCTCCACCGTGTCTCTCCGGGGGCAGAGGCCATGAATTCTCCCAGCGACCTGCGGCCAGAGTTTTTCGACGAGCTCTCGCTGGGCTGCCGGGTCCTCATCTCGCACCCGCTTGAGAAGTGGCTGCCAGTCTTTTCCTTCAGTCTTCACTCGTGGGCCACACACATCCGGCGTGATGAAGGAAAAGTTAATCGATGTTGCGACGTGGGCAAGCCTCATGCTTCGGGAGACGCACTCCGCTCCGCAGTGTTTCACGATTTTTTTCCGATTCTGCGAAACGCTCTCGTGAGCGATGCGTCTCCCGCATTGATGAAAGCACTTTTATTCTTCCTCCTGGCTCCACTGGCATACGGCGTCATCGTTCCCGGCACCGGGTCTGCCAAGGTCGAGCACAGTTGGGTGGCCGGTGCGGGTGGCCTTGCCAGGACCGGTTCGTCTGAAGATGTGGGCGTGAGCTCGGCAGCGCTCGGTGCCTTCCACGACTCTCAGTCTGCCCCGAAGGGAGACTACAATGTCAGTTTCCTGATAGATGTCTGTAATACCCGCAGCATTCTCATCGATCATCCGACTTTTCTTCATGTCACCGGCAGTGCCCACAGTGGCGGCAGGCTCTTGTGTGAAGGGGGATGGATCTCCGGCGTCGAAATTCTGGGAACAATTGCGAACTTCTACAATGTCGGATCAGGAAATGAAAATATCCAACTCTTCGAGGTCCGTGATACGCCCGAGAACTGTGTTCTCACCGTCAATTTTTTCGGTGAAGCGGCCAATGGAAGGGTCATCCTGGAGAAGGACCTCGGCGGTGACCTCTGGGTCCCCGTCGCCACTGCCGTCAATTCCGACGGGGATACCGCGTATGAGACGGTGGTCCCTCTTCCCCCCGCTTCCTACCGCATTCGTGCGATCACCTCCTGCGCGATTGCATGCGGAGAAGAGGTGAACAACGGCTACGATTACGATCTGAAAGTAGGGACGGATCTCAATATTGAGGTCCCACCGCCTGGCGAGTTTTCTAATCCGGGCCTCTTCACCGAGTTTACCGATCCCTCTGGCCTCGAGGTGATCAATCCCGTCATCGTCTCGGAGGTCGCTGAAGCCGGCGGCCTTACTCGCTTCCTCGTGCGTGCAGATGTTCTTAACAAGACCCGCTGCCCATGGAGCGCGGTGGTGCTCACCCTGCGTGAAACGGTCGAAGGTGGCCCGTCTCTCACCACGATCCACTCCCCGCCAGAAATCGAGTTCGAGGCCAACACCCTGGCATCCCTTCCTGAGGGCGAACACATTGAGGTGACGGTGGCGTCCGGCGATGCCGCTGCCCTGCGGGCCTCCATCCTGGATCGTTCTCGTTTCACCATCGCAGGTCATGAACTTTTAGTGTTTACCCATCCACTCTCCTTCTTTGACAAGGGCGATATCTCGAATTGGAGGGGTACCGGTCTGCAATTCTTTCAATACCCGTCGGCTCAAGTCGGAACAATCTGGATGCAGGATCCGAGCGCTGAGCCCGTTTTTTTTGAACTCCCAGGATCGGTCGGCCCGGTCCGCAGCCAGGAACCCGCCGACTTACTTCCAGTCATTGTCAGCAGCATCACCGCCGATCCGCCTTCGAACACATACACTGTGAATGGCAGGCAGGTCACACTCTTCGATGTCCTTCTCCATGGCACTCTGCGACTCACTACTCCTGCTCCTCGCCTGACGAATGGTCAAAAAGTGACTCAGGATGTTTTCAGCCGCTATGCGTTAAGTCTTGGCGACCTTCTCCCGGCACCCCAACCCGTCCACTTCAATCGTGTCCGCATTGCCGATCTGATCTCGGTCTCCGGGACCTTCATTTTCGATCCCAAGAGCCTGGACTTCGACATTCGCATGGGGTCAGGGAAGCTGAAAAGCTTCGTTGTCAGTGCGAGTTACGGGGCTGATGTTCATATTCTGTTAGAGACTGATGATGTTGCTGATAATAGCAGCGACTCGAAGCAAGCGCAGACCAAAACCTTTTTTGACGTGCCACTCTGCTCGGTCCAGCTTCCCGGAGGCATCCGGTTCCAGCCCAGGCTCAGTCTTGCCGCCGGAGCCTCGGTCTCAGCTCCCTCCAGCCTGACTCTGCCACTCGCCACCGGGATGGATGTCACCGTGAGGGCAGGCTTTGATGAAGATGGTCGAGTGCTCGAAAGTACGATGGAGGCTCGACCTGTGAAAATTTCCGACCCGCACTTTTTTGAAAACCTCGGATCCACCGCCAAAGCCTGGATCGATTGTGAAATCGCCTTCCTTTTCAGCTACCTGGATGCCATTGAGACAGGTCCGACTTTAGGAGTGCGGGCCGTGAGTGAGTTTGGACTCGCTCCCCTGGCAGACACTTGGTGGAATATTGAGAATCACCTGGATGCCTACGTGGGGGGTGAGATGAGCGTGTTCGAAGTCGTGACGATTTTTGATGAAGATGTCGTCATTGCGACCAGGGAGCTTCCCTCGTTCAGCTCAGGCGGTCCTCTTGTTGATGCTGGCATGGAGGACGCAGTTTCTCAAAATCCGGGCATTCGTTCGACCGCAGATCCCACGACTCGTTGGGCTCGATTTCTCCTGAGCCAGAAGGATGGCAGCTCTTCCTATTCCAAGCCCTTCCTCGCCCCTGTCTCCGGAAGTGATGATGTCTTCACAGGCTACACTTCGGGCAATCAAAGTGTCCTCGCCCGCATCTCTCCCGAGGGGGCGCTCCTGTGGCAACGCGATACGGACGCTTTACGTTTCAAGCATGTCGATGGGGTTTCGCATGATGATGGTGGCATTGTCCTCCTCGGCGACAAGATGAACCAACTCCAGCTCATGAAAATCAACGGCGCGGGTGAGAAGGAATGGGAGACCGCCTTCACCGTCTCCGGAGTTCCAATCTGGCAGGCGATTTCCCTTGCGAGCGATTCCTCGGGATCCTTTGTCTTTGGAAAGGTGGCTCTTGCCGGTCCGACCCGCTTTTACCCGACGCTTAGCAAGCTCGATGCTGCGGGCAATCTCCTCTGGCATAAGCTCTGCGAGCCGATTCCTATCGGGGATGAGCGGAACTCGTGCTTCTTTGGCGACCTCATCATCGCATCCGATGGTCATCCCGTATTCGTCGGATCGACCGGAGTGAATTCCATTCCCGTGACCAATGAGATGCCGGATGTTGTAGAAACGCTGGCAGACTTCACACCCAATGGGATGGTGACCAAGCTCGACGCTACCGATGGCTCACTCTTGTGGGCCAAGCTCATTTTCCTCAAGAATTTGCCGACTTATAACACCCTTGCAGAAGGTCCGGACGGGAGCCTCTACCTCGGAGGGAATTATCAGAGCGATGCCTCTCAGGAATTTCCTTCCATGCTCGTGACCAAGCTGACCTCAACGGGCGGTCTCGTCGATAGCACCCTGATTGGTCATCCCGGAGGCGCGCTGGAACAGTTTGCTTCACTCACCGGCCTTCCACACGGTGGTGAGACCCCATACGATGAGGTGAATGCCATGGCCTGGATCGATGATCGCCTCTGGATTGGCGGACAGATCGGGATCTTTAATTCAGCCGCAGGCTCCTTGGCAGATGGGGGCTCGGCTTTTACCGCCTCGTTGGATGAAAATCTCAATGCGTCCCGTTTCGCCATTCACGCCGGACCCGGCACGGAGAACATCACTGATCTCATTGATGGGAAAAACGGAATTCTCACTGCCGGCATGAGTGAATCCTTCGCTCCCTGGCCCGCAGGCACGGAAAATGAATCCACCCTCGACCCCTACTCGCTCATGCTCATGAAGCTCCCGTGGGAAGGAGCCTTCCGCTTCCACTCCCTCAGCGCCGGAGCTCAACCCGACGATGACGCGCCAGATCCAGCGCGCGGCACCTACTTTATCTACCCACGTCAGCGCTCGATGGCTGCCTTTGCAAACCTCGATCCGCGCTATCAAAATCTTGCCCAAACAAATGCGACGGTCACTGGGATCGGGGACCTCGGCCTGAGTATCACAGATCTCGGTTTTGAAGAAATGACGATCGATTCCATTGTCACGCCGGCGGAGCCCATCGACTTCAAGGCGCTCGAGTATCTTCCCAAAAGTCTCATCAAGGACCAAGCGTCCTACCTTGCCTGGCACCAGTTCGCAGGAGATTCCGATCTCGATGGCGATGGCATCGACGCCGCGCGCGAGTTCTTCTTCGGCACCGATCCTTTCTCGAACGAGCCCTCCCCAATCACCTTCGAGTATCTCCCGGAAGGTCCCGGGATCCGCTACACCTTTCCTCGTTCCAAGCTAGCCGGAAACGCGATGCCCGTGATTCAGGATTCTCCTTTTCTGCAAGCGGGTGATTGGCTCGACCGCGCGGATACTTCCATGTTCTCCAGTCCGCTTGACCCCGACCGGGATCTTCTTGAGCTGACCTTGCCAGCGCCAGAGGGCTCGGGTTTCTATCGACTGAAGTTCCGTTGAATATCCGAGTGCCGGCAAAAAACAAGAAGGGCATATTTTTACTGCTAGATGACATGAATTGTCAGGTGGGGGTGGAAACCGCCAAACTGACAACCGCCATGAAAAATACGACTGAGACAACTACCAAATCCTACGACACGATCAAACTCGGCATCGACGCCCATTCGAAGTGGTATTACGTGGCCCGGCAACTCGACGGTGCCACGCCGCAACCGGTGCAGAAGATGGAGCTTGATGGCCTCCTGCACTTTGTGGCCAAACAGCAGAAGCTCGCTGGCGAGGTTCATGCCTGTTACGAGGCCGGGGCCTTCGGCTACTACCTGCACCGCAAACTTGAGTCGATGGGAGTAAACAACCTCGTGGTGCAGCCGCAGGACTGGGACGAACGGGGCAAGGGTGTGAAGACGGACCGGATCGACGCACTGGCATTGTGCCAGCGACTGGACCGTTACGTGCGGGGCAACCGGAAGGCCTTCAGCGTGGTGCGGGTGCCCAGTGAGGAAGAGGAACGGGAGCGTGCCATCAGTCGGCAGCGCGGGCAACTGGTGCGTGAACGGCAACGACTTCAGGCGATGGGCCGCAGCTTGCTGGCGATGCACGGGATCCATGTCACCGGGAAGTGGTGGACAGGCAAGACCTGGGCCATGATTGGAAGTGATGCGCCCGCGTGGGTGGTGGAGCGACTAAAAATCTATATCAAGTTGATCGAACCGGTGGAGGCCGAGGAGCGCAAGCTGACCGAACAGGTCCAGGAAGCAGCGCGGGACCGGAAGGTTCCGAAGGGAGTCGGGGCGCTGAGTTTCGAGGTCTTGCGCCGGGAGGTTGGAGACTGGTCGCGCTTCAACAATCGTCGCGAAGTGTCGAGCTACACGGGCCTTTGCCCGCGGGAGCACAGCAGCGGGGGCAAGCGACGGGGCGGAAGCGTCAACAAGAGCGGCAACCCGCGGGTGCGTGCGATGCTCGTGGAGATGGTGTGGCGCATGATCCGTTAGCAGCCGGAATATCATGCCCTGCGCAAGTGGATACCGGTGCTGGGCGATGCGAAGGGAAGTGCGGCGGCGCGGCAGTTGGCGGTGGTATGATCCAGTTCTCGCCTACGGTTTCGTCTACGAGGCGATCGGTGACACGCTCTTTACCGAGGTCATCAACCTTCCTCCGGGATTTGCCGGCAAGTTTTCGGTCTGGGCCGAAGGCGTTTTACTGGGCCACTACGGCGAGGGAGACTTTCTTCATTTCGAGGACCTGCTTGGGCACGGGGTTTCTTCTTTTGCTGTTCTCGGAATCACTCCCAAGAACGAAGGGGAACCAGTTGTAGCCTTCCCGATCCAACTGGGCTTTGACGCGGATACGGTCTCATTCCGGCAGCACGCCCTCGAACCGATCATCGTGCCGACGCTTACCATGGGACGGATGCCCACCGGGGTAGTCGAGCTGAAGTGGGGTAATTCAATCCCTTCGGTGCTCGAACAATCATCTTCCCTCGATCCCGACTCTTGGACGGCGGCTCCGGATCAGGGCGCGATGATCGGCGAGAGCGAGTTCCGCCTCATTGTCGAACCGGAAAGTTCGCCCTTTTTCTTTCGCCTGAATTTTGATTTACAGGCCTTGAAGTAGGGTCATAAATGTTCATTTCCCCGAACCAGGCAACGGCCCTCCTTGAACAAATTGCGCACCGCCCGCCTGCTTCGGACGGTGAACAAATGGGATCAGGGGGAAACACCAGCGGGGGTAGAGCCGAACGACTTCGATCCGGTAGCTGTATTTCTCAAAGGGATCAATCTGTCCGTCAAAGTCTTCGCTGGCCTGGGTATCCCCGAACGGGTTTCCTTTGATGAGGTGTGCCGAACCGATGAGGGGTCTTTTGGGGGCCACAAGAGTAACCTTCATCAGGCCTTCCTCACCGACTTCCAGGAGGCTTGCGTGGACGGCGGCCACTCCGAGGGGGGAGCGGTCCCGATAAACAAAATCCCTGGTCTCCCCATCAGTTGCCGTTCCCCCGAAAAGAGTTCCCGCATTCTGGATCGAGGAGCCCACCACTCTGAAAAATAGAACCCGGTCAGGCACGAGTTTGTAAGTGATATTTTCGAATGTCGTCCAGGTATCGTAGCGATAGAGATTGCCGCTGCGCTGTAGCAATTTGTCCGTGAAGGTATCGGGAATTAGGCCATTTTCAAAATTATCCGGATAAAAGGACAGCTGGATCCGGTAGAATAATTGGGAATCCTCGGCGAGGCCCACTGACTCGAGAACCACTCGCTCGAGTCCGGTTCCCGGTTCGGCTGTGATACTGTTGATGACCGTGGGAGCCCGGGACCATTCAATGAGGTCCGAGCTCACGTATGGGGTATAGCTTGCATCGATCCCGATTGGACGGAGAAAGCTCAAGGTGTTGTCAATTCTTCCCCCGGCATCTTTAACTGCATTGAGTGCGACATACGGTTCGGATCGGTCAATGCCATTGATCCCGTAAAAATACTTGAGGAGATTTAAAATGGCTCTCCGCGAGGTAGGCATGACGGATTTTGCGGAATTTAGGTGACATACCCCTGGCTGAGAGGCTCGAAACGGGTGTTGAAAATCCGAAATTTCCAAGCTTTGTGTCAGTTCGAGGGGTATGTCGTGGAAGAGTTTATTTGTCAGGAGGTAGGGGGGCACGGAGCTTTGGGGGCGATGGGCGTTCTAATACAATCACCCAGTAAAGTCCGGTCGTATATGGGGGCATACCCCGGCGACCTTCTTCCAAATCCAAAAAACTGGTGAAGATGGGCTTATTGTGCCTTCCGTGTGATCGACCCTATTTCAACGGTTGTTAAACCGCTTTGCGAGTGACTCGCCAAACGACGAACCAGATCGAATCTTACCTGTCTGCCAGAAGCCATTTTCTTTTCAAGAGAAAACCCTGTAACCGATTGGGTTACAGGGTTTTTAAAATTATGGCGGAGGGGGAGAGATTCGAACTCTCGGTAGCTTGCGCTACGTCGGTTTTCAAGACCGGTGCATTAGACCACTCTGCCACCCCTCCGCGTTGAAGGGACTCTCGATAAAGTGACTGATTTTGGCAAGCAACAATCTTTGAAAAATGAAGCGATTCCAAATCGATGTCACGAATGAATGTCTCGATCACTTCCCATCGTTATTTGCCCTGCGATTGGACCCACTCATATTCGGCGCTGATTTGGTCGGTGAGGGGCTTTTGGAGGTGATAGGGAAGGACGCCCCAGGTGTAGGTTTCGATTTCGAGGTGGGGGCAGGTTTCCGGGTGATCCCTGAGATAAGAGAGCGCGGCTTCGGCGTGGTCGAGGGTGGAGGAGAGGGGCGCGAGGGGCTCGGAATAGAGCGGGACGTGGAAATGGATGCGGCCTTCGGTCTGAGTTTGAAGTGCGAAATTTTCAGTTTGAAGGGCGGTGAAAAACTCAGGGAGGTCTCTGAAGCGGGAGATATTTGCTCCGTCGTTGAGGAGGACCTGGTGGAGGTAGGTGGGTTCGTCGAATTGACGGATCGCTTCCCGGGCTTCGGGGTTTTGGGGGTCGAAGGAGAGGGCGTTGGAGAGGTGAATTTTTGAGATGCGGAGGCCGGCGTCGGTGAGGGCTTTGAGTGACTCGTGGCAGTCTTCGAATTCGAGGGCGAAGTGGCAGGTGTCGTAGTTGATGCCGAGGTGCTTTTTGATGGGTGCTGGATCGAGATCCTTTCCGGTGCACCAGGCGGAGAAGCGTTCGAAGAAGGCAAGAGTTTCTTCGGTATTTTCGAAGTGTCCCAGGGGTTCGGGTTCGAGGCCGAGGTGGAGGTCCTTGCCGGTTTCCTTTGAGAGGGATGCGATGGTCAGGGCGCAGGAGTAGAGGTTCTCGAAGATGAGTTTTTCATCGGCTTCGAATTCCTTGAAGGAACCTGGCAGGGTGGAGACGGAGCCGCCGGAATCGGTTGGGCAGAGTCGCGCGATGATGGTGAAAAGTTGCTCGGTGTATCTGAGGCGGGCTTGCTGGGTCCAGTCAGGTTTGTAGACGTTTTCCTTCACACGGGTGCCGTGGAAAGCTCCGTAAGGAAAGCCGTTGATGGTGAAGACGTAGCAGTTTTCGGAGGTCAGCCAGTCTTCAAAGACGTCGAGGTTGTTGGTCTCAAGAAGTTCGAGGGCAGCTTGGGCCGAGAGCCGGAGGCCGATGGCAAAGGGTTGATCTCCGGCGACCCGGTCGCGCACTGCGAGGACATCGGTTTTCAGGACCTCGAAAGTCTCCCCCCAGCTCTCGGCGGGGTGGATATTGGTGCAGTAGGCGAGGTGGTGGCAGTTGAACTTCACGCCCGTTTCATAGCGGGACTATGAGGAGTCGCAAGGGGGAAAGGCTTCCCTCAATTGAGGAGAGGTCGTTCGAGGGCGACGACGCGGTAAAAGAGCGCGGAACTGGTGAGGGGGTAGATGCGGGTGATGATGGCGTCGGTGCCGAAGCGGGTTTCGACTTCATCCCAGGTGTCGGAGGAGAGATCGGAGGTGGATTCGACACGGTAGCGGAAGCGGAAATCGCTCTGCCATGTGAGGATAAAATTTTCCGAGTTGTTGGAAGTCGTGAGAACCGGGGCGATAGGAGTGATGGTTTCGTCGGCTTCAAAGAGGACCTCTAGAGAAGTTGGCTCGATGGTGAAGGTGAGGTTGTTTCCGACACCGGTGGAAATTTTTCCGGTGGCTGAGGAGAGTTCTGCCGGGTGGATGTCACCAGCACTAATGCCGGAGTCGAGGAAGTCTCTGCTATTTGCCCGGAAGTTAAGAAACAAGGAGGAGTCGCTCTCGCCAAGGCGGAAGGGGAAGCTGGGAAAGGTGCCGTTGTCGGCGGAGCTGATATCGAGTTGAACCCGTTCCAAGGATTGGAAGGTATTGGTAATGGTCAGGAAAGTCGTCGGGATGGTGGTGGCTGCGGATTCGACAAACCCTTCCCAAGTGTAGCTGCCCGAAGTTAGGATGACTCTGAGATTGATGCTGGTTCGGTAGTCGCTATCGAGTTGGCCGAGGGCACTTCCTCTGAGCTGCGGAATCGCTTGGTCATCGTAGGTGATCCGGATGGTGACGGGATCATCGGGTGAGAGGTCCTGGCGCAAGAAAACTCCGGTACCCGTGGTGAGGTTGCCCGTGGCTTTCCAGAGGACGGTTTCAGCCTGGATCGAGGTGCAGAGCGCAACGCCGCCGATTACAGCGAGAAATTTGGACATTGGCTGAGAAAGGCCTTGGGATTGTCGTAGATGACCTTCTCGATGATTTCGGGGGGATGCTGACGCTTCTTCATCTCGAGAGCGGTCTTGATGACAGCGAGGGGATCTGAGATGCCCCAGTCGCAGGCGGAGTTCATCCAGATTTTTTCCATGCCGAAGGTTTCGAGGATGTCGATGGCGCGCGCGGGGGAGCATTTGGACTCGGGATAGAGCGTCATGCCGGCCCAGAAGCCTTGGTCGAGGACGAGGGGCGCGGTGTGCTCCTCGACGTGGTCGATGATGACACGGCTGCGGTCGACGTTGGCATTGTTGAGCGCGTCGATGATGAGGCGGGTTCCCTTCAGCTTGTCCTCGAGATGAGGAGTGTGGATGAGGATGGCCTGATCGTATTTCTTGGCGATTTCAAGATGTTCCTCGAAGATGGCGAGTTCGTTTTTAGTGTTCTTGTTAAGACCAATCTCGCCAATGCCGAGGACGGTGGGCTTGTTGATAAACTCGGGGATGAGGGCCATGACCTCGCGGGCGAAGACGGGGTCTTCCGCTTCCTTGGGATTGATGCAGAGCCAGCAGAAGTGCTTGATGCCAAACTTGGCCGCGCGGGCGGGTTCGTATTCGGTGAGCTGGCGGTAGTAGTCAAAAAACCCTTGTGGGGAGGCTCGGTCAAAGCCGGCCCAGAACGCGGGTTCGCAGAGGGCTTCGCAACCCACCTGGGCGATGGCCTGGTAGTCGGCAGTCGTGCGACTGACCATGTGGGCGTGGGGCTCGATGTATTTCATGAGCTCACCTCCTCGTTGTAAGCTCCGAAAGCGAATTGGATTCCGGCGCTTTCGGCGGGTTTGGTGGAGTGGTCGGAGAAGGCGAGGTGGACGGCTTGCGCGCGGGTGGTGCCTTCCGGGGGATTTTGCATTGCAGCGAGGGCTTTGGCGAAGGCCGGATGACGGAAGTCGGCCTCGCCATCGTGGCGATCGACGCGGTCGAGAAAGGATGCAATTTCAAGGAGCTTGAAGCGCGCATCCATGAAATAGAGATCCTGGATTTCCTTTTTCGTGGGCATATTGAAACCTAGTGTGGGTTGGTCTACTTCGCAACGCCGGTGACGTGTTCGAAGAAATCGGGATTGAGTTCGGCGAGGGGTTCGCGGAGTTTTGCGATTTCCTCGGCAGGGCCGTGGATCTCGATTCGGAAGAGCTCGGAGAAGGTGAGGGCTTCCTCGATGCAGGACCCGACATTTTCAAGGTGACGGAGGACTCCGGCTGCTCCGATGTAGGCTTCACGGCAGAAGACGACGTCGTCGCAGACGGAGAAGTCGTAGTAAAGGCAAGTGTCTTCGGTGCTGGTGCGGGCCACGAATTCCTTCATCGTTTCCTTGAAGGCATCAAGTTTACCAGGCTGGACTTTGAAATACGGGTTGATGCTGACGGCTTGAGAGAGTTGGCTCATGTGTTGAATTGTGAATGGTGAGAGGTGAATAGTGAAGGGTAGAGATGAGATTTATGCGAGCTTGGTTGAGGGTTTCACCACAGAAAAATCGGAAGGAGCGGATAGCGAGAAGGGTGAACGCTTTTTTGGCGATGTGTTGACCGAAGGCAAAAATTTGGGGCTACTTTGAGAGAGGTGGGGTGTGGATGATGGCGATGGGGACCCGGGTTTTTGCAGTGGTGGGATCGCCGAGGAGGATGGTGTTTTTGGACGGGACGGCTTCTTTCTTGAGAACGGTGGTGAGGGTGAGAGCTCGATTTGGGGAGAGTTTGAGGCGGAGATTGTGGGCGAGGCGGCCCATGGACCAGCGGGCGTTGATCTCGCTGATACGGTGCCAGGCTTGGCCGTCGGGAGTTTGGTGGAGGAAGGAATCGATACAGACGGGGCCTTGGTAGTTGAAGTCGGCGAGGAGAGTGGAGAGCGCGGTGAGGATTTCTTTTTTGGCGGAGGGGTGGACTTGGTTCGCGATGAGGCGGGCTTGCCCGGTGGGGAGCCCGGTGGCGGGTTTGGGGGCTGAAGTGGAGGAGATCCACTGCCCGGATTTGGTGGTTTCCTGATAGCTGATGCCGAGGAAGCGGAGGCCGCCTTGCTCGGGTGGGCTGGCTTGGTAGAGGAGTGAGAATTCGAGGGAGACATCGAGAAGGGGCTCGATGAGATGGGGGGATGAGATGGAGGGGATTTGGGCTGTCTCTTATACACATCTCCGAGCC
>CAJXVQ010000107.1 GCA_913060685.1 uncultured Verrucomicrobiales bacterium | reverse complement strand
CTACACAGAGTAGATCGTCGGCAGCGTCAGATGTGTATAAGAGACAGGCGCCGAGCTATTGGGAAGACTCATGCCGAGGGCTTCGATCGCGCTCGCCATGGTGTTGGCGGTATACATGCCACCGCAGGACCCGGGTCCCGGGATTGCCTGCTCTTCGACGGTCTGGAGTTCTTCGTCGGAAAACTCTCCGTTGGCGTGCTTGCCCACGGCCTCGAAAACAGAAACGATATCGAGTTCCTCTTCCGTCCCTTTCAAAATGGCGCATCCAGGAAGAATGGTGCCGCCATAGACAAAAACGGCCGGACGATTCATGCGCGCCATCGCCATGATGCAAGCCGGCATGTTTTTGTCGCAACCACCAATCGCGACATAACCGTCCATCCCTTCACAGCCGACCACCGTCTCAATCGAATCAGCGATGACCTCGCGGCTCACGAGAGAGTATTTCATCCCTTCCGTTCCCATGGAAATTCCATCTGAAATCGTGATGGTATTGAAGATCACCGACTTCCCGCCTGCGGCATCGACCCCCTTGGCGGATTCCCTGGCCAGACCATCGATATGGAAGTTACACGGAGTGACCTGACTCCAGGTCGAAGCCACCCCGATCTTGGGCTTCTTAAAATCATCTTTATTAAAACCCACCGGGTAAAGCATCGCCCGACTGGGGGCACGATCGGGACCATCGAGCACCTTGGAGGAAAACTCGCGCATATTCGGATTGTCGCACATGAGACGCGGACTTTTCCTTTCCTAATCCAAAACTGCAAGCTTGATCAACGAATCCTCGCGGCCTTTTGTCAAAAAAGGATCACACCCCCCTTTCCCATCACTTCCGATGGAATCAGGTTTTCCGTGGTCTCACCCTTGCTTTGCATCAAATCCTGGGCTACCGCCTCCCCTGCTATGCCAAGCCGCGTTCTGGTTTCCGACCCAATCTCTGAAAAGGGTGTTGAGCTTCTCAATGCCCACCCCGATATCACCGCCGACTTTAAAGTGGGCTTATCCCCGGAAGAACTCCTCGAGATTATCGGGGAATACGATGCTCTGATCGTAAGATCTCAAACCAAGGTCACGCCCGAGGTTCTCGCCGCCGCACCCAATCTCAAAGCAGTGGGCCGCGCCGGAGTGGGTGTCGACAACATCGATCGCGATGCCGCAAATGCCCACGGCGTGATCGTCATGAACACGCCCACCGGCAATACCATCTCCACTGCCGAGCACGCTTTCACCCTCATGTGTGCCACGGCCCGCAATATCGCCCTCGGACACGCCGGAGTGGTTGCCGGTGATTTCAAAGCAGCCCGCAAAGCCTTTCAGGGAATCGAGCTCAACGGCAAGACTCTCGCCGTCATTGGCATGGGCCGCATCGGCACGGAATTCGCCAAGCGTGCCCAGGCCTTCAACATGAAGATTGTCGCCTATGACCCCTTTCTCACCCAGGCCCGCGCCGACGAGATGAAGGTCCGTCTTGCCAGCACCCCGGATGAAGCCCTTACGGGAGCAGATGTCGTGACCCTTCACGTCCCTATGACCGAGGACACCAAGCATATTTTGAATGCCGAACGCCTCGCGCTTATGAACTCCGGTGCCCTTGTCATCAACTGCGCTCGTGGCGGCCTGATCGATGAAGTCGCCTTGAAGGCCGCCATTGATCAAGGTCACATTGCAGGGTGTGGACTCGATGTTTTCGAAGAAGAGCCACCCTCCGCCGACCACCCGCTCTTCTCTCTCGGAAAGCACATCACCTTCACCCCGCACCTCGGAGCCTCCACCAACGAAGCCCAGGAAAACGTGGGCATTCAAGTCGCCGAACAGATTCGCGATTTCTGCGCAACCGGAGAGATTCGCAATGCCATCAACATGCCCTCGATGGATGCCGCCGCCCTCAGCGAACTCGGGAGTTATATCGATATCGCAAAAGCTCTCGGCAAGCTCCTCGCCAAACTTGGTCCCGACAATCCCGACTCACTTCGCGTTTCTTACCACGGCCCGATTTCCGACAAGGACACCGCCTTGGTCTCACGCAGCGTCCTCACAAACTTCCTCGAGGCCGCCCGCTCTGACGGACAAGTCAACATCGTCAACGCTCCGGGAATCGCCAAGGAGATGGGGCTCGATATCATCGAGTCCACCATCAACGCTACGACCGAATACAGCGAACTCGTTGTTGCCGAGCTCAAGAAAGGCGAGACGCGCTACCGGGTTTCCGGCACCGTGATTGGGAAAACCCCGCGGATCGTCGAAATCGACAGACTCTACGTCGACATCAACATCAACGGCCATTTCCTCATCGTGAAGAACGACGATAGTCCCGGCATGGTGGGAGTCATTGGCACTGCACTTGGAAATGCTCAGGCCAACATCGCCAATCTCTCTCTGGCACGCAATAGCTCCGAAGGAAGCGCCCTGACTGTCATTGAGTTGGATGCCCCGCTGGGGAGTGAAATCATGCAAGAGATTCGGGAAACCGGCGGTGTCATTTACGCGACCGGGGTCACGCTCTAATCCATTTTACAGGATTATGGCTGGAGGTGAAACGTGCTTTCCTGTTAATGGTAAGAACCACGCTCCACCAACATGCAACGCAAACATCCAAAGAATACTTTCCTCCGGACGACTCTGGCAGGACTCATCCTGGCCAGTCCCGTCGTCGAGGCTGAGCTGATCATCAGCGAATTTCTCGCAGAGAACACCGCGACAGGGATTAAGGACGAGGAGAACTTCCCCGCTGACTGGATCGAAATCCATAACCCCGACGCAAGTGCGGTTCAGCTTGAAGGTTATGCCCTGACGGACGATCCCGCCACCCCGGCCAAATGGACTTTTCCGAGTATCACGCTTCAGGCGGGAGGTTATCTCCGGGTTTTTGCGAGTGGAAAAGACCGCAAAACGAACCTGAGTTTTCTGCACACCAACTTTAGTCTCAATCTCGGAGGGGAATACCTCGCCCTGGTCAAACCGGACGGCACCACTGTTGCAGATGAATACGCTCCGGAATTCCCGCCTCAAATTGCAGGCATCTCCTATGGCCTTGGCAATGGAGGTCCTGTCCTCGAGACCAACATCCTCCCCCTTGGAGCACCCCTCACCTACTTTGTTCCTTTGGAGGAAATTGGAAACAACTGGAAGATGCCGGGATACGATGACTCAGCCTGGACACAATCGGCATCTGCCGTCGGCTATGGATACACCGGAGAGGTTGGCAGCCTGATCTCAGCCAATGGCAACACCGAAGCCATCATGCGCAGGATCAATGCCAGTATCTACCTTCGCTTCCCCTTTCAACTGATCGACCCCGCGGAAGTGAAGGGGCTGACTCTAAAAGTTAAAATTGATGATGGCTTTGTCGCCTATTTGAATGGTGTGGAAGTGGCATCGAGAAACAAGCCGCCCGGGGCCATTGCCTTCGATTCCGATGCCGACGGCAGTGAAGAAGTTGCGCCAGGTGACGAATACGATCCCACAATCCTCAACATCGCCGACAAGCTCGTGGCCGGGGAAAATATCCTCGCGGTTCAGGCCATGAATGGAACCGTCGGCAGTAATGATTTTATTTTCATCTCTGAACTTGATGCAAATGTCCAAAATCTCACGCCTCCATTTCCCCGGGGATATTTTCAGATCCCAACTCCCGGAAATGCAAACGGAGCTCCGGAACTCACTCCACCGTCCGAAATTCAATTCGATGTCACCAGCCGTGCCTTTTCCGAGGATTTCGAGCTCACGCTGAATGTGGCCGAGGCCGATACGAGCATCCGATATACCACCAATGGCGACGATGTCAGCGAGGCTTCCCCTGAATACAGTGAGCCCATCGCCATCAGTGGCTCGACCCTCGTTCGCGCAAGAGCCTACATTAAAGGCTCACTACCAGGTCCCGGTCGAACCGAAGGCTTCATGAAGCTCGCCACAACCGAGGCCGACTTCTCCTCCGACATTCCGGTTGTGCTTCTTTCCTCCTTCGGCAAAGGAGGTCCTCCGGGAAGTTCGGCAACGACACGCAAGGATACCTTCATGCTCATTTACGAGCCGGATCCCATAACAGGGAGAACCACCCTTGAGGGCACCCCTGCAATCGCCACCCGCGGCGGGTATCGGAAGCGTGGCTCGAGTTCGGCGAACTTCCCCAAATATGCCATGTCTTTGGAAAGCTGGGACGAAAATGATGAGGACAAGGATATCGAGCCTCTGGGACTGGCACCGGAAGCCGACTGGATCCTGAACTCACGTTATCAATTCGACATTGCGCTGATCAGGAATCCTTTTCTCTACGAACTCAGCAACCAGGTCGGACAATGGGCCGTAAAGACCCGCTTCGTAGAGCTCTATAACGACATCAGTGGAACAGAGGTCGGCGGCAACGACTACTTTGGAGTCTACACCTTTATGGAAAAAATCGAACCGGACGACAACCGCGTCGACATTGCCGGACTTGATCCATGGGAAAATTCTCTCGAAGAGCGAACGGGAGGATATATCTTCAAGAACGACCGCCCCGACCCCGGTGAACCCACCTTCCGCGTGAGTGGCTTTCCGCGTGCATTGGTGCATGTCGATCCAGATGGCAACGACATCACCTCGACACAGAAATCCTACCTCACCGTCTACGCCAATGGGGTGACGACAGCGCTTCGGGATCCAAACGGGGTCAATCCAGCGACTGGTCTTCACTTTTCGAACTATCTCGATGTGAATTCATTTGTAGACCACTTTTGGCTCAATATTCTCGCAATGGATCCGGACTGGGGACGCTTGAGCCAGTTCTTCCACAAGGATCGCGGAGGTAAGATCATCGGCGGACCGATTTGGGACTATGACCGGACGATGGGATCGAGAGATAGCCGGGATGACAACCCGCGCCGTTGGGAAGCCAACACCTCGGACACCAGCTTCACTTGGTTCGATCGTGAGTATGAATGGTTTGGCCTCCTTTTCGGATTCACGACAGCCGATGATCAGGTCAGAAACATGGATAATCCCCAGCTGCGGACGTCCCGACCCGATGTTTTTCAGAGAGTGATTGACCGTTGGTATGACCTCAGAAAGCTAGCATTTAGCCCGGCAAATATCGAAGCCATCATTGAGATTATGGCTGATCAGATTCAAGAATCCCAGGCGCGAAACTTCGTACGCTGGCCCCAAATGAACCCAGGTGCGATTCAAGGGCCGAGCTTCGCCGCCCCGGGAACCTCAGGATGGGACAGGGAGATTTCTCATATGAAAGGTTGGCTTGAAGCCCGGGCCGGATGGATTGATGAACAGTTTTTTGCTCCGCCGGCCTTCAACCAGGATGGAGGAGAGGTTGCTGAAGATTTCCAGCTGACCATCACTTCAGCCGATGGCGATGGCGACAGCTATTACACTCTGGATGGATCAGACCCCAGAGCCAGTGGTGGAGCGCCCTCACCCACTGCCGTTATGGGGACCAATACCATTCTCACCGAGACCACCACCGTGATGGCCAGGTCTTACGATGGAGAGCAATGGGGCGCTCCGACGATCGCAACCTTCGTGATTGGTGGTTCCATTGCCGATCCGAATAACCTCATCATCTCGGAAATCATGTATGATCCCGCCGGTCCAAGCGAGGAAGAGATTCTTGCGGGCTTCGATGACGACAGCTTCTTTGAGTATCTCGAAATTTACAATCCCACCGAAATTACCGTCGACCTGAACGAGGTGACCTTCACCGACGGGATTGAATTCGACTTTGCGGGTTCCTCGATCACTTCACTTGCTCCCGGAGCACGAGCTCTGGTTGTTCGAAATACCGCCGGATCTTTGATGCGATACGGGAACGACCTTTCCGCCTTGATTGCGGGAGAGTTTGCCAATGACTCCGGTTTGTCCGGCAGTGGCGAGCGGATTATCATGGAAGGCATGACGGGAGTTATCGCAGACATCACCTACGATAACAAATACCCGTGGCCCAAGTCTTCCAACGGTGACGGCCCCAGCCTCGTTTATATATCGGGTCAAAGCGACCCCGGCCTTGCCACCAACTGGCGCCCCAGTGTTGCAACAAATGGAAACCCCGGTTCGGGAGATGCCACGATATTTGTCGGCGATCCAAACGAGGACCTCGACGGGGACGGACTCAACGCTTTTGCCGAATATGCTCTGGGAACCGACGACAACGTTCAAAATTTCGACCCGCTCATCGGTAGCGTTGATGATCAGGGACGCTATGCCTTCACCTACCCTAGAAATCTGGCAGCTGATGACGCTGAAATCATCCAACAAGTCTCCAGTGACCTAAAAACTTGGGGCCTCGCCAGCGAAGTCCTGGAAGATGGCAAGGAAACCCATAACGGAGATGGAACGGTCACTTATACTTTCCGCACCTCGGATCCAGCCGCTGGAACCGCCCAGATCTACGGACGCCTCCTGTTCATGCAGAGATAGGAGATTCAGCGACCGTTCAGAATCGGAGCGAGTTTCTCCTCCGTTTCTGGCGGCCACGCGCCTCGGGGCGTAAAAATGGCCGCATCCAATGACTGGTGTTCGGGCCAGTTTGCCTCTTCCGGAATCAGCCCAATTGCCCGCTTGATAATTCGCGCACTCATCTCGGCATTGGCCGCAAGGTGCTCGACAACCGAACTCGCCTCAACCGAGGCCTCGTCCTCCCGCCAGCAATCATAGTCCGTCACCATCCCAAGCGTCGCCAATGCGATCTCAGCTTCCCGGGCTAGCTTGGCCTCGGGCAGATTGGTCATCCCGATGATGTCGAAGCCAAAATGACGGTAGTAATGTGATTCAGACCTCGTCGAAAAAGCAGGTCCATCCATACAAACGTATGTTCCACCATCGTGAATCTCGGCCCCTTCTTCTTGCCCGGCTCGCGATAAAATCTCCCGCAATCCGCCACTGATAGGATCGGCAAACCCGACATGGGCCACGATGCCATCTCCAAAAAACGTATTGGCGGCCCGCTGGCTCGTCCGGTCAAAATATTGATCAGGAAGAACCACCGAGCGAGGCGCATACTCCTCCTTTAAACTGCCTACCGCCGTTGCACAGATCACCCATCGAACGCCAAGCGAACGCAGTGCCCAGAAGTTGGCACGATGATTCACCTCGGTCGGAAGGATGGTGTGGTTCTGACCATGACGCGACAGGAACCAAATCTGCCGCCCTTGATACTGCCCGCCGATCAAGATATCGGATGGATTCCCAAACGGAGTTTCGACCTTTCGTTCCTCAACATTCTCAAGCCCATCAAAGCCCGAGACTCCACTTCCTCCGATAATTCCAATGGCAGGTTTCATGATTTTTGATTCTTACGGGCGAATACTTCCACGATGACAATCAGCAAAACCCCTACGGCAACCGCCCCCAATTCCATCCAGGTGGAGCGCGCCGAGAAGTCAGGAAGATGCCAATTTTGGAAACTCACAATTTTTTCCTTCATCTCACCGTTCCTCTCAAATTGCTCCATCACCGTGTCCTTCCATGGCCAAATGATGACCAACGATCCCGCGACAAAACCAGTAATAGCACCAACGGCTTTGTCATGGTGAGTCTTAAAGAGCCAACTCAGGAAACGGGAAAGCACCAGCAATCCCAAGACAGCTCCGATCCCAACCGGGATAATAATGGGCAAGGCTTCAGAAAGATTTCCCTGGCGAAGATTGTTCACCGCGTCCAATGCGACCAATTCGTAGTTCCCCATCAGGAGGAGCACGAAGGAGCCACTCAATCCCGGGATAATCATACTGCACATCGCCGAGACGCCGCAAAGGAGAAGATAGATGATGTTCTCATTCTCGGATGCTGGATTGAGAAAGGCCATCGAGACCGCAATCGCAAGTCCAATCACAAACAGCAAGATCACGCTGGAAGTCCACTTTTGAACCATCTTACCTACCGAGGGAATGGAGGCCGCGATCAACCCAAAGAAAAGAGACCAGATCAGAAACGGATGTTCGCTAAACCCCCACTTCAGAACCTTGGCAAGGGTGAGAATGCTCGTCACGACCCCCAGACCCAAGGCTACCAAAAATCGGCCGTCAATTTTCTTCCAGAGGTCTCCAAACCTAAGCTGTGAGGCAAACTTTAACGCCTCCAGATCGAAGGACTTGAGAGCATTAATCAGCCGCTCGTAGATTCCGGTGATAAAGGCGATCGTGCCACCGGAAACACCAGGGACGACATTAGCTGCCCCCATGGCAAATCCCTTGAGGAAGGTGGCGAGATCATCTTTCATTTGAATTGGGTGTGGGCGCGGAGCTAAATTCCATCGATGATGGCATTGAAGGTCGCGCTGGGACGCATCGCCGCCGTGAGCTTGCCAAGATCGGGCGCGTAGTAGCCACCCATATCAAGAGGCGCTCCCTGAACTCCGTTCAGCTCTGCAACAATCTCATCTTCCTTGGCTCCAAGAGCCTCTGCAATCGGCCCGAACTGCGCCGCCAAGGATGGCGAATCAGTTTGCTCCGCCAACATTTGAGCCCAGTAAAGTGCGAGGTAGAAATGACTCCCCCGGTTGTCGAGTTGGCCACACTTTCGCTGAGGGCTCTTGTTTTGTAAAAGCACCTTGGTCGTGGCGTCATCGAGAGTGGCACCCAGTACCTTGGCCGCATCCGAGCCGATGTGTTCAAGCGAAACCGCGAGCGCGAGGAACTCGCCAAGCGAATCCCACCGCAAGTGATTTTCCTGCACGAATTGTTGCACATGCTTTGGAGCAGAACCACCGGCTCCGGTTTCAAAGAGTCCGCCACCGTTCATCAACGGCACGATCGAAAGCATCTTGGCACTGGTGCCTACTTCCAGGATCGGGAACAGGTCAGTCAGGTAATCGCGAAGAACATTTCCAGTCACTGAGATCGTTTCTTCTCCCGCTTTGAGACGCTCCAGAGAAAGTTCAGTCGCTTCCACCGGGCTCAATATCCTAAGGTCCAGGCCCTCGATATCGTATTCCCCCAGATAGGTCCCGACTTTGTCGATCAGCTGTGCATCGTGGGCCCGATTCTCGTCGAGCCAGAAAATCGCCGGTGATCCGGTCGCGCGAGCGCGATTCACAGCGAGCTTAACCCAATCCTGCACGGGAGCATCTTTCGTCTGGCAGGCTCTCCAGATGTCGCCTTCGCCGACTTCATGCTCCATCAAGGTTTCTCCCGAGGCATCAATCACGCGGACCGTTCCGGCGGCTGGCATTTCAAAAGTCTTATCGTGCGAGCCATATTCCTCGGCCTTCTGCGCCATGAGACCAACATTGGGAACCGTCCCCATCGTGGTCGGGTCAAAGGCGCCGTGCTTCTTGCAAAACTCAATCGTGGCCTGATAAACGCCGGCATAAGAACTGTCCGGGATGATCGCTATGGTGTCTTGCACCTTACCTTCCTTATCCCACATCTGTCCGGAATTACGAATCATTGCCGGAATTGAGGCATCGATGATAATATCGCTGGGAACGTGAAGATTGGTAATTCCACGATCGGAATCCACCATCGCCAGATCAGGACCAGCTAAGTAGGCCGCCGCTATGTCGGCCTCGATTTCGGCCTTTTGGTCAGCGGGAAGAGTCTCGATTTTAGCGACCAGGTCTCCAAAGCCGTTTTTAAAGTCGATCTCCAATCCGCTCAAAACTGCAGCGTGCTTCTCGAGGACATCCTTGAAGTAAACCTCAACGGCATGCCCGAAAATGATGGGATCTGAGACCTTCATCATGGTCGCCTTCATGTGAAGCGAGTAGAGAATCCCTTCCTCCTTGGCCGCCGCGGTCTGCGCCTCCAGAAAGCTGACCAGCGCACTCTTACTCATGCAGGTGCCATCGATGATCTCGCCTTCCAACAATGCGATCCCGTCTTTAAGAACGGTTACCGAACCGTCGGCCGCAGTGTGTTCGATCTTCACCGTGGTTGCTTCTTCAACCGTCACGGACTTCTCATTGGAAGCAAAATCATTGTCACCCATGGTTGCCACCCGCGTCTTCGAATCAGCACTCCAGGCTCCCATGGAGTGAGGATGGGCACGGGCGTATTCCTTAACCGCCTTCGGAGCCCTGCGATCGGAGTTCCCCTCGCGGAGAACTGGATTCACGGCGCTCCCTTTCACCTTGTCGTAGCGGGATTGAACGTCTTCCTCCTCCGCATTAGCGGGATTCTCAGGATAGTCAGGAAGCGCGTATCCCTGGCTCTGCAGTTCAGCGATGACAGCCTTCAGCTGTGGGACAGAAGCACTGATATTTGGAAGCTTGATAATATTGGCTTCCGGGGTCTTGGCGAGATCGCCCAACTCGGCGAGATGATCACCAATCTGCTGTTCCGCAGTGAGCCGGTCCGGAAAACTAGCGATGATCCGGCCCGCCAGGGAAATATCGCGGGTCTCAACTTCGATTCCCGAGGACTTTGTAAAAGCCTTGATAATGGGAAGGAGGGACTGGGTCGCGAGAAACGGTGCCTCGTCGGTTTGGGTGTAAATGATAGTTGGCTGGGACATGATCGCGGGCAGGGTTTAGGCGAAACCGCGCTTCCGGTCAATGCCCTGTCCACATTGAAAAAAATCACTTATGGTCCCCCTCATGCCTCTCTTTGGAGCCTCTCATGCTCTCACCGTCGCAACAATTGCCCTCATCGCGTTCATCTGTATTTACGCAGGAAGGAAGGGCTGTCTCTGGCCGAGAGCGCTCCTCGCATTCATTTGCCTGATGGTTTTTCCGATCAACCAACTGGTCCTTGCCACCCTCGACTTCACAATCCCCCTCAACAACCAACTCCCCTTTCACCTCTGTGACATTGCCGTCCTAACCGCCGGCTTCGGCATTTTGACCCAAAAACCCCTCCTCTGCGAACTCACCTATTGCTGGGGCCTCGCGGGCACGATTCAGGGGCTCATCACCCCCAATCTCGGCTGGGACTACCCTCACCCCATGTTTTGGAGCTTCTTTATTCATCATGGCGTTGTCGTCATCGTTGCCCTCTATCTCCCACTCGCCATGAAATGGAGGCCAAGGCCCGGAGTGGTGCCCAGAATCATCCTCTGGAACCAAGTCTACTTCATCGCAGCTCTCACGATCAATCTGACTCTCGGGACCAATTTCGGCTTTTTGTTGGAGAAACCTGAAGTCAGCTCACCTCTCGACCACATGGGAGATTGGCCGGTTTACCTGTTTTGGCTCCAATTCCTGGCGATCGCCGTCATGATCCTTCTCCTTTTGCCCTTCCAAAAAACAATAAATATTTGGCGGTCAGGCGGAATCGGAGTAAGTCCCCCTCATGAGTGACGCAGCCAAGCCCAAGAAAAAGAAACGAGTCAACGTCAGGCGACCCGACGTCATGACTCTCGTTCAGGCCGAGGTCGAGAAGCATTATCACTCGCCGATCGTCGAAAAACTCCGCGATCGCGGAGGCTCCCTGACCATTGGCAAGACCACCATCCGCCTCGCCGAGCAGTTCGGCTTCTGCTACGGAGTCGAGCGCGCCATTGATCTCGCCTACGCCTCACGCCGTGTCTTTCCAAATCAGCGGATCTTTCTGATTGGTGAAATTATTCATAATCCCGAGGTCAACCGGCAACTCGCCGACATGGATATCACTTCTCTTCCCTGGAAGGAAGTGACCGGGGACTACGACCTTCTGACTGAGGATGATGTCGTCATCGTCCCCGCCTTCGGTGCCCCCACCACCTTCACCGAGAAGATCGAACAACAAGGGTGTCACATCATCGACACGACCTGCGGCGATGTCATGAAAGTTTGGCGCCGCGTCCGCACTTACGCCAAGAGTGGAGTCACTTCATTCATTCATGGAAAACGCGGTCACGAGGAGACGCGTGCCACCGCCTCCCGCGCTACCGGAGAGGATGGCAAGGGCCACTACCTCATCGTTCTCACTCTGGAAGAGACGGAATACGTCTGTGATTTCATCCGCAACGGCGGAGATTCCCAAGCCTTCCTTACCAAGTTTGACAAAGCCGTCTCCGAAGACTTTGACCCGCATGTCCACCTCAAGGAAATTGGCGTTGCCAACCAAACGACCATGCTAAAAAGCGAGACCGAGGAAATCCAACGCCGCATTCGCAAGGCGATCGTTGATCGGGACGGTGAAGACACCAATTTTCAGATGTTCGACACGATTTGTGGAGCAACCCAGGAAAGACAAGACGCTCTTTTTGATATGCTCAACAAGCATATGGATCTCCTTCTCGTTGTTGGTGGCTACAATAGCTCGAATACCGCCCACCTTGTTGAGATTGGAAACGAAAACCTTCCCACCTACTTCATCCGCGATTCCTCTTGTCTTGAATCCCTCGAAACCGTGGTTCACTTCGATCTTGAGCAGAACTCGGAAGTCTCAGCTCCCAACGTCCTCGCCGGTTTCGATAACGTCGATGCCACCATCGGCATCACCGCCGGCGCATCATGCCCCGCGAACCTCATCGAAGAAGCGATCGTCCGCGTCCTCGCCCTCCGGGGAATCTCCCGTGATGTCATTGAAAAAGCGTAGCGGAACGGTCTCCAGGTTCTTTTCATAGAGAGCAATCGGCAAAGTGAAATTCGGGGCCTATTCACCACTCGTTTCAGCATTTCCATCTGCCCCTTGGTGTTCTCAAAGGAAGTATTTTCGCCCGACAGCGCAGTTATGCGGTGTTATGAGTTCGGCTTTCGTTGATGAGAAGAAACCCGGGAGCCGAGAGAACAGATCTCTCGCCGCCTCGAATATCGAATCAAAATCTCTCTTGCGAATGGCCCGGATCAGTAACTTCGATCGAAATTGGGTCAGCTCGATGAATAGATATAGGTCCTCACTTGGTTGCGAGAAAACGGATTTGAATTGGTCTGAACTTGCGAGCCAGAAAAAGTGCTTTGGCTCTCTCATGATCACGACCTCTGGGCCGCCGCCCTTGTAATCCTTGTTCATGGACGAGACCGAGGCACGGCATCGCGAGAGTTCACCGCTGTTGAGTTATCGCGACATCACCAAACTTTTGGACTACTACCTTCCCCGAAGAAGCCGGGACAAAGCCGAAGTGCATGCGCAAATCCGCAAACGCCATGCCGCCCGCCAATGAGACCTTGATCGAAGACGGGACAAGCTTACCGGAATCCCGCTATGACTAAGCAAGCAGCCTTAGCACCTGATACACAGGGTGACTATCCGTTTACTTGTCACCGAGCAATTTGATCCGGATGTTCCTGAAGCGAACTTCAAAGCCTCCCGGAGCGTGATACTGCAACGCGATCATCCCCTCTCTGGCTGCCTTGGCAGGGTCCTTGTCTTCAAATTCGATCGTCACCGCCCCATTGATTTCCTGCTTCAGCTTCGTCCCGCTGGCCGTAATGCGGTAGGTGTTCCAACCATCGTCCTCCTTGATCCCGGGGGCTTTGTCCTTGTATCCCCAAACCAGAGCGCCGCGTCCCCCTTCTTCATAGAGCTTCCCCCAACAGCCATTCCCGAGATCAGCCTGGTAGCCCTTCACGACCCACTTGTTGGCACCGTTCTCGGATTGCTTGGAACGATATTGGATCCCGCTGTTCCCCTTCTTGCCGACCAGGATGAAGTCCGCCTCGAGCACGTAATTTGAAAAAGGCTTCTTGAAAACAAGGAACGTGTTCCCGCCCACCAGCTTTTCGATCTCCCCGGAGATGTAGCCGTCCTTCACTCGCCACACCTTCGGATCTCCATTCCACCCGGTCAGATCTTTGCCATTGAAGAGCGTGATCCAGCCCCCGGCATCCGGTTTCGGGAGCGTGGCGATGCCCTCGGATGACAACGAGGCTGAGGTAAATGCCAGGGAGAGAATCGTAGCGAGGAACTTCATGGTTTCAGGTAGCTTTGGTTCTAAAGCCTACCCGTAGTATACCGGTGCCACCCGTCAAATCTTAGCACTCAATTGTAATTAGAATCACCAAGAGCCAAACGGGGGTGGCTCTCCCCATCAGCCATTGGTTCAGATCGACCACGTTACGGCACAAAAGGACTTCGTCGCCTTCATGGACTCCCTCGCGGTGTCTTTAGTCTGATCGATCGCCAAGTGTCGCTTCTGACTCAGGTGTTAAGTCAGTGTCATAAATTATCCCCGCGACAATCCTTCCGATCTTTGCAGAATGGACAGCCATGAGACGGTATATCTTCCTGCTTTTTCTATTCACCTCGCTCGCGGCTCCGGCAAACGCCGCCGAAAGGCCGAACATCCTCATCATTTTCACTGATGACCAGGGCTACGGTGACCTCGCTTGCTACGGCAACAAGGAGACCAAAACACCTCGACTCGACCAGCTGGCGAAAGAGGGTACGCGCTTCACCTCGTTCTACGCCCAGACCGTTTGCGGCCCCTCGCGTTCAGCCTTGCTGACCGGGCGACAACCTATCCGAAGTAAAGGCTGGGGAATGCCTGCCAGCGAAATCACCTTTGCGGAACTCATCCGTGACTCCGGCTATCAGACCGCCTGCATTGGCAAGTGGGATGTTTCGAACCGCAAGCCGATCATCGACCGCATGCCCAACGCGCAGGGGTTCGATTATTACTTTGGAGCTCTCGGGGCGAACGACAACGGGACCGTTCACTTCCATGAGAACAACGACAAGGCCGGAACTACCAAAGACATGGGAAGTCTGACAACTCTATACACCAACAAGGCGATCAGCTTCCTCAAAGAAAAACGCGACCCAAAAAAGCCGTTCGTGCTCTACCTCGCCCATACGATGATGCACACGATCATCGATGCTTCGGACCGCTTCCGTGGAAAATCTGACGGCGGACTCTATGGCGATGTGGTCGAGGAGTTCGACTTCGAAACCGGCCGACTCCTCGATACGCTCGACGAACTCAAACTCCGCAAAAACACCTTGGTCATCTACACCTCAGACAACGGTCCGTGGAATCAGAAAAAATACACCGCAAACAAAAAAGGTCACCCGGCAGGCTCCATCTTCTGGGGGAATTCCGGCCCGCTGCGCAACGGCAAAGGCTCACCATACGAAGGAGGATACCGGCTCCCCTGCATCGCTGTCTCTTATACACATCTCCGAGCCCACGAGACCGAGGCTGATCTCGT
>CAJXVQ010000106.1 GCA_913060685.1 uncultured Verrucomicrobiales bacterium | reverse complement strand
TACACAGAGTAGATCGTCGGCAGCGTCAGATGTGTATAAGAGACAGGTGCCGGGCGATGATCTCGATGATCTATCCGAAGCGGGGAAAATATTTTCAAAGACGATGGTGGGTTTCTCTAAAACGGACGATCACAAGGCCATCACCAGCGTCGAGGGCGCGTGGCAGAAATTGGTCAGGGCCTATCTCGCCACCAGTTCATTTGCCGATGCCAATGTCGGTCGCCTCTTGGACGCGCCCGAAAAGAGTCCCCACCTGGAGAACACGATTGTCGTGCTGTGGGGCGACCACGGTTGGCACCTGGGTGAAAAGAGCCACTGGCGCAAGATGACGCTCTGGGAACGGGGAACCAGGACGCCTTTCATCATCAAGATGCCCGGAGCGAAGGCCAACGGAAAAAGAATTGAAGCTCCGGTGAGCTTGCAGGATATCTTTCCGACCTTGGTGGATCTCTGCGGCCTTGAGGTCGGGCAGGAGCTGGACGGCAACAGCCTGAAGCCCTTATTGACTAATCCTAATACCCCTTGGGACAAGCCGGTGTTGATCTCGCACGGCCCGGGGAACTTCGCGGTGCGGAAGGGGAGGTGGCGGTTGATTCACTATGCGGACGGAAGCGAGGAGCTTTACGATATGAAGTCGGACCCCGGCGAGTTTGCAAATCTGGCCCGGGTTCCTGAATACAAGGAACGTTGTGCCGAGTTGCGGAAACATTTGCCGAAGTCATGGCGTTATATCGTGGGGCCCCGGTTTAAGAATTTTTCTAATTCCATTGCTGAGCCCGTGCCGCCGGAATAGTCCGCTTCAAATTCTTCTCATGACTCGATTTCTCCCCTTCATCCTGTTAGCAGGTACGACCTTTGCCCAAGCCCAGACGAATCGATACAACGTGCTCTTCATTGCGGTGGATGATCTGCGGCCGGAACTGGGCTGCTACGGTGCGAACTATGCGCAGACGCCTAACATGGACAAGTTCGCCAGCACCGGGATGCTCTTCGACAGGCACTATGTCCAGGTGGCGACCTGTCACAGTTCCCGCCAATCGATGTTGACCGGCCGCAGTCCTGGTGCCGCCAAACAAGGACCGCAGCCGGGTGCGCGATTCCTGCCGGAGCTCTTTCGGCGCAGTGATTACCACACCACCTGCATTGGCAAGATCTCGCATTCACCCGACGGTCGCAGCTTCCAATACAGCGGAAAAGGGGACGGCCATATGGAACTTCCCAATGCCTGGGATGCCCTGCCAACCCCGTTCGGGCCATGGAAACGCGGTTGGGGCACCTTCTTCGCCTACGCCGGAGGTCAGCACCGTGAAGACGGACAGAAGCATAAGGACCTGATGCAGTTCACGGTGGAAAAGGACAACGATTTGCCCGATGGAATGATGGCGCAAACCGCGATCGAAACCTTGCGTGATTACAAGAAATCAGGGCAGCGCTTTTTCCTTGGTCTCGGTTTCTTCAAACCACACCTGCCTTTTGTCGCGCCCAAACAGGATTGGGAGGCATTTGCAAATACGGACATCCCACTGCCGCCAGAAGACAAGATCGACTCGACGTTTTGGCACGGGAGCGGTGAGTTCTACAAATACAAGGCGCCGTTCGAGAAGACGCGCCCCTTGTCGCGGGATGCCATCTTGAAATCACGAAGGGCCTACCTGGCCTGTGTCCGTTATACTGATCGTCAGGTCGGCAAGGTGCTGGACGCGCTCAAGGAGTTGGAACTCGATCAAGATACCGTCGTGGTGCTGTGGGGGGATCATGGCTGGCACCTCGGCGAGCAGGAGATCTGGGGCAAGCACAGCCCGTTTGAGAGAGCCAACCGCAGTGTCTTGATCATGCGCGTGCCCGGCATGTCGACCGCCGGGGTCAAGAGCGATGCCCTTGTCGAGTCGCTGGATCTCTATCCGACTTTGATCGAGCTCTGCCAACCGTCCTTTCGCAAGACCGCACATCCACTCGATGGTGACAGTCTCGTGCCCTTGCTAAAAGGGGGCTCCGGGAGCAAGCGTGACGTCGCCATCAGTTATTGGCATGATGCCATCTCCGTCCGTGACCGGACTCATCGTTTGATTTTCAACAAGAAGAGCAAAGCGTCTGCGCTCTATGACCTCTCCGTGAATCCCGACAACAATACGGATGTCGCGGCGCAGCTGCCCGAGATCGTCAAACGGCTGAAAGATGCGATTCCAGAATAGAGCAATCTCGACCAAGAAACTTTCCCAACAGAACAATCATAATTTTAATCTCAACATACCATGAAAAAACGCACTCTCCTCCTCCTCGCCTGCAGCCTGTCAACCGGACTCAGCGCAGAAACCAAGAAGCTCAAAATCTTCATCCTGGCCGGGCAATCCAATATGCAGGGCCACTGCACGACCTCTGTGATTGAGAACCGCTTAAAGGATCCAAAACTCAAAGTGGGTTTCGAAAAATACCACCAGGGTGGCTCATTCGTCAAAAGAGAGGATGTCTTTATCAATCACATCGAAAAGAAAATGCATGGTCCCCTGAGCGTGGGTTATGGTGCCACCAACGAAAAGATTGGCCCCGAACTTTCCTTCGGGTGGACCATCGGCGACAAGCTGGATGAAGACGTGCTCATCATCAAAGCCGCCTGGGGAGGGAAGTCACTTTTCCGGGATTTCCTATCACCCAGTGGCAGGAAGCCAAGCGATGCCTTTATTCAAGAGCTGGAAGATAAGGCGAAAAAGAAAAAGAAGCCTTTTTCAAAAGAAGAATATCTGCAGGGATTCGGACACTATTATCGACTGATGATGGGAAGCGTTGATGAAACGCTCGGCAACCTCAAAACCTACGCTCCCAACTACAAAGGTCAGGGTTATGAGATTGTCGGCTTCGTGTGGTTCCAAGGCTACAACGATAAGTTCTCAGATCATTCCACAAGCACCTATCAGGAGAACATGGCGCATTTCATTAGAGATGTCCGCAAAGACTTAAAATCACCCAAGCTCCCCTTTGTGATTGGAGCGATGGGGCACAATGGTACCGCTCAAAAAGGAACCACCAAAATCCTCGCTGACGCGCAAATTGCCACCTCTCAAATGCCTGAATTCAAAGGTAACGTCATCACCGTGAAGACCGCTGATTTTTGGGATTACGATGCGGGAAAGGCCTTCGAGAACAAAAAAGAGGATCCCGACACCTGGGCAAAACTTGGCAGTAACAGAGCGTATCATTATTTCGGCAGCGCCGCCTTCTTCGAAAAAACAGGAACCGCATTCGCCGAAGCGGTGATCGAATTGGGAGAATAGGGGACTCGCCTTGCTTGCACCTCGTTAATCGGTTGCTCTGCCCAAAAGGCTCTGAGTCGTGCCAAGCTGGAAGAGCTTAGGGTCGCCGATAACACCATGGTTTGGTTTTGCAGTGGTAACGGCCGTGAAGAGCCACTCCTGAAGGGGGCGGGCGGTGACGAGTCGGCCGTCCTCAAGGCTGGCCAGCACCTCGACATCCTTAATAGTGGTCCGTCGGATGAGTTCGAGAGTCAACAAAAGAGGACCCCCCGCACACCACATCGTGTTGGGCTTCCTGATCCTCGATCAGCTCGGCAAGCCAATATCATACCGCAAGCCTAAGAGTCGTCTTTTGGGAAAAACAGCAGAGATAATAGCCAAACAAGCTCGCGACTAGAGCAGAACAAAGGGCTTCAAACGACGCTGCTGCGCATCGTGAATGAGCCCTGCCGTTGAGCTAAGTGTCTAAGGATTTGCAGTAACAGCATAGGAGAGGTGAATGACAATGAAGATGAGAATAAGGATGTACTTGACCGTGTTTCTAACCTTGGTGGCCGCCCCTTTGTCGGCCGCCCCGGCCTCAGCGATCAAAGCCAAATATCCCAAAGCCCCTGCTGCTATCCCCTTGCTGATCGAATTCCCTGTTTTGGCAAAACTCTTGGGAAACGATGATTCCTGGACGCTGCACCCCGCCCGGCTCAAAGAGCAGCTGTTCCCTGAAAGCCTCACACTTGATCAGGGCTCCGAGGATTACCCGCTTATCTATGCCGGGCGTCGGCCAGCCGCAGCCACTGGCCAACAAGACCTTAAGGTCTGGGATCAATTCGCCTACGAAGCTGAATATCGGGCTTTCGATCCGTCGCGTCCGGTAATCCTCTTCTACATCGGTAGACCCCTGGATGTAAGGTGTTCAAGGGCCAGCCACAAAGAGTTATACGCTGATTACCCCCCGATTGCCCGCATGGCACCCGCCGATCTCCACACCAAGATCAAAGCTCTCGTCAAAGCTCTCGAGCCATACGGTGCCCGAGATCTAGGATTGAAACACCAGCACATAGACGAGTATCTACTGCCTGGCGGCACACTCCTGGAGTACGCCGATTTCTCTTTTTCTTACGGGAATCGCACGCCTTATGTGAGGATTACACTTCGCCCCGCCGACACCGTTTCCAAGCGACGGCTTCCCGCCTTCCCGGGAGCCGAAGGCGCCGGGATGTACTCAGTTGGCGGGCGCGGCGGCAAAGTATACGTTGTCACGACACTCAAAGACTACATGCCGAAAGGCAGGCCCGGCCAAAAGCGCCGTCTAGGTCAAGGGACAGATCTTGCCCGCCTGAAAAATGGCAAGGATCAATGGATTCCCATGCGTAAGAATTTGAAAGCGGGGATGCCGCATCCTTTGCCAAAACCGGAAAACGACTACGGACCAATCGTCGAGAATCGCGGGATGATCATCAAGCCCGCCACGCCGGCACTGCCGCCGGAGCCCGTCATCCGCGGCTCTCTGCGTGAGGCCATCGAGGCTAAAGGGCCGCGCATCATCCTCTTCGGCGTTTCAGGCACTATCAAACTCACCTCACCGCTTGCCATCCGCAACCCTTACGTCACCTTGGTCGGCCATACCGCGCCCGGTCAAGGCATCCAGATACGCAACTGGAGTCTTTCCGCCTATACCCACGACGTCATCATCCGATACATGCGCATCCGTGTGGGCGACATCAAAGGCCCCAACGGAATGCCCCGCATTGTGGGCGACCAAACCCAGGCATGCGAACTGAGAGCGATGAATATTATTGCTGATCATTGCGATTTTGCCCACGCAGACGACCAGATTTTCAATGTGCGAGGACATTACGATCGACCCGCTATCACCTTGCAATGGAGCTATATCTACGGCGGCCTCTCGCAGTCAACGCATGAGAAAGGGTCTCACTCCATGAGCTATGGCATGAGTGGTTGGGGAGAGGTCTCGATGCACCACAACCTGACCGCTCACAGCGCCGCAAGAAACCCCCGTGTCTGGGGGCTCAACCTGGATTGGCGCAACAACATCCTTTACGACTACAGTGGCTCAGGCTACGGCAGCGAGGCGATGCTCGTTGCCTTCAACTACGTGGGCAACACCCAAAAACGTGGTAAATCGAAAGCCGCCTTCGTATTAACCGGTTCGTTCGGCCGCCTCTATGCGCACGACAACCAATTGCCCGCTGGCAGCGCGCCCTTCACGGCAGCTTCCGAAACGATTCTCGAAGTGCCTTATCGCTCAACTCCCGTCCGCACCGAACCAAGGGCCGAGGCTTATGAGAAAGTACTTAACCTGGGTGGTGCCGACCTCCCCGCACGTGACGTTATCACGACATGGATTGCAGAGTCGGTTCGTAAAAATACAGGTAGGATTCCGCGCACTACCAAAGACTTTCCGCATGACGGATTTGCCTCCTATCGGCTCGCCCGCCCGCCTGCCGACACCGATCGCGACGGCATGCCTGACGCATGGGAGAGAAAGTGCCGCCTCAATCCCAACGATGCCTCGGACAGTGCCGGTGACAAAGACCGAGACGGCTACACCAACGTCGAGGAATACATCAACGACACCGACCCGACAAAGTTCGTAGACTACAGCAAACCGGAAAACAACATCCATTCGCTACACAGAACAGACATGATCCACCGGCGAAAATAGTTTTCTTTAAAAGCCTGAGTGTTGCAACTGCTGGCAGGAATTTCCTTTTGGTGGGAGGGTCTTGAAGCCGCCTTTGGACCGGGCCGGAGCGGATGGGGAAAGAAGGGGTTGGTCGCTGAGAGGATCGCAGAGGTGAAATGAGAGTTTGTGGGGGAGACGTGTGGGCCTCAGCGCTTTGCTTAGGCCAAAATCTCGTTTACCACCCGCGATTTCTCCACACCAGTCAGCCGGAAATCTAATCCTTGGAACCGGTAAGTGAAGGTCTCGTGATTGATCCCGAGTTGGTTCATCACCGTCGCGTGTAAGTCTCGCACGTGGACTGGATTCTCGGCGACATTGTAACTGAAATCGTCGGTCGCGCCGTAGCTGAAGCCCGGTTTGATTCCGGCACCTGCCATCCAGATGGTGAAGCAGCGCGGGTGGTGATCACGACCACCTTCCGGGCTATCCCACTTGCCCTGACCGGCGACGCCCCGACCGAATTCGCCTCCCCAAATGACGAGTGTATCGTCCAACATACCGCGTTGTTTCAAGTCTTTGATCAGCGCCGCACTCGGCTGGTCGGTATCGCGACAGCGCGCGGTGCACCAGCTTTTCAGGCGGCTGTGGTGATCCCAGTCCGGGTGGAACAGCTGGATGAAGCGCACCCCGCGCTCGGCGAGGCGACGCGCGAGTATGCAATTGGCTGCATAGCTTCCAGGACGGCGTGAATCGGGCCCGTAAAGATCGAACACGGACTCCGGCTCGTCGCTGATGTCAGTCAGATCCGGCACGCTCGCCTGCATGCGAAATGCCATCTCGTACTGCTGGATGCGCGTCTCGATTTCCGGATCACCAGTCTGTTCGAAGCGCAGCTGGTTGAGTTCGCCGAGCCTGTCGAGCATCTCGCGACGCAGGTGGCGTGGCAGGCCGTCGGGATCTCTCAGATACAGGACCGGCTCCTTACCGCTGCGCAGTTTTACGCCTTGGTAGACTGACGGCAGGAAGCCGCTGCCCCAGTAGTGATCGTAGAGCGGCTGGTCGCTGCCGCGCTTCATCTTGGAAAGAAGCACCAGGTAGTCCGGCATGTCACGGTTCACGCTACCGAGCCCGTAGCTCACCCAGCTGCCCATGCTCGGGCGTCCGGTGAGGTGGTGGCCGGTGAGGAATTTTGTCATCGCCGGCGCGTGGTTGATCTGGTCGGTCACCATCGATTTCACGAAGCACAGATCGTCGGCGACCGAGGCGGTGTGCGGCAGCCACTCGCCAATCGTCGCACCGGACTTGCCGTAGCGCGCGAACTCGGTGTGCGAGGGCATGATCAGCTGCGGTTTCCCTTGGGTCATGCCACTGAGGCGCTGTCCACCACGCACCGAGTCAGGCAACTTCTGACCGGCGAGTTTCGCCAGCCCGGGCTTGTGATCAAAGAGCTCGATCTGCGACGGCCCGCCAGACTGTGTGAGGAAGATCACCCGCTTGGCCTTGGCCGCGATATCGGTAGGCACCTTGGCAAGCAAGGAATCAAGCGCCATCGCCCCGAGCGAAAGCCCGGAGCACTGGCCGAGGAAGTAGCGGCGGCTGGTGGAATTCATAATTCAATAGCGGGGTTGGGGAGTATCTGGCTCTGCTTACTCATGGGTCAGTGCCTCGTCGAGGTTCAGGATCAGGTTCGCCACCAGGGTCATCGCGGCCTTCTCTGCGTTGCCTCCGGCGGAGAAATCTTCTGTGGCCTGCGCGTCTGTTTTGTAGAACGCGAGCGCCTTTTGCCGCTGCAGCTCGCACACCTGCAGCTCGCGCTCCGACGGTTCACGGCTCAGCACCCGGCGGTAGATCTCTTTCACATCGAAGGCTGCGAGTCGCCGTGCTGCCTCCAGCGAAGTCTTGTCATTGAGCAATGTGAGGGCGTGCAGTGGCGTGTTGGTCCGCCGCGGCGTCACCTCGCAAGTACGGCGCATGGCGTTGTCGAACAGGAATGTCGGCGCGCTGCTCCTGCGCCAGAAAGCATACAGTGTACGACGGTAGGCGGCCGGCCCGAGCGATGGCCGGTAGGTGAAACGCCCCATGAACTGGTCGCTCCAGATCCCGGGTGGTTGGTAGGGGAACACCGGCGGGCCGCCCTTCGCCCGGTTTAGCAGGCCACTGGCCGCCAGGAGCGAGTCGCGCAACATCCACGCCGGGAGGCGGTAGCGGGCACCGCGCGCGAGCAGGCGGTTTAGCGGGTCTCTGTCTAACAACTCCTTGGACACAACCCCACTCTGACGATAGGTGTCGCTGGTGACGATGAGCTTGATCAGATGCTTCACATCCCAACCGCTGTCGACGAACTCGACCGCGAGCCAATCAAGCAGCTGCGAGTGCGTCGGCATCTCGCCCTGAAGTCCGAAATCGTTCGGAGTTCGCACCAGTCCCGCTCCGAAGAATAACTGCCAGATCTGGTTGGTGATGACGCGTGCCGTCAACGGGTTCCGCTTCGACACGATCCATTTGGCCAGCGCAATCCGATCGCGAACCGATTTATCCTCAAGCACCACAGGCAGAACCGCTGGCTTCACCTCGTCGCCATGAGCGTCCCACACACCGCGGATCAGGACGTGCGACTTGCGCGGAACCTTGCGTTCACCGAGCACCATCACCTTCAGCTTGCCGTTCGCCTTGTTAATCTCGTTGAACTGCCGCTTCACCTCAGCGTGATGCTTCGCTGCAGCGCGGTATTCCGCGTCGTCCTCGAGGAACTGAGCGAGCAACTTGTTGCGCAGCTCGCCTTCAGGTTTCTCGCCGTCTGCGAGCTGCTCCATCGGCATCTTGCCGAGGGATCGGACAGCGCCACCGCGCTGGTCGGTGAGTGCCAGGCGGAATCTTCCAATCAGCGCACGCTCTTCCAGCGAGCGATGCATCAATACGATATCGAGAGTCTCATCCCCACCTAGGATCAGCGGCTCGGATAACTCGAATACCGCCCGGTGCGGTTTGTCTGCCGGCTGGCTACGCGTCGTCCATCCGGTGCGCGGGTCGTCGTCGAGCGTGCCGCTGATGCTGGAGTATTTGCTGTCACGCCCCTTGCCATTGACGTCCGCGACCGCCTTCGCCAGCTCGAGATCCCGCACCTGCGTCGAGCCCTTCTTGCTCACGCGCAATTTGACGTTTGTTAGGATGAACTCGCCGTCATTGGTGAACGACAATTTGCCGTCCTTGTGGGAGGCGTGCGGGAAGACCTCAAGGCGCACTCCAGTGATACGATCTAGCTCGGTCTTGCCCGCCGAAATACTGAAATCGTCCTGCACCGGAACGCCTTTTTCGACCTGCACGATGCCGTCAGCCTCCGCTCGAAGCCGGGAACCCTCCTTCGATGCAACTCTTACAGGATGAACGATTTCCCATGGATCAAATCCGTTTTTTACTGCTGCTTGCTGTGCCGTAAGCCAGCGCTCGAAGGCAGGAAAACGCGACTCGCGTAGCTCGCTGAACGACGCGCCTGATTGGTCGAGAAATTTCTTCGCCTCGGCGAGAGCGCGCGCGGAGTACGGCGATTTGTAATCCATGTAGGGCTTTGCCCCTCCGCCCGCCTTGCCGTCCTCATCGATGCTGTCGAAGAACGCGGTCAGACTGTAGTAATCGACCTGCGAGATGGGATCGAATTTGTGATCATGACACTGCGTACAAGCGAGGGTCAATCCGAGAAATAGCGTGCCGGTCGTGTTGGTGCGGTCGAGCACGTAGTCGACGCGCGACTCTGCGGGATCCCGACCGCCCTCGCCATTGGTCATGTGGTTGCGGTGGAAACAGGTGGCGAGAATTTGCTCCGGCTTCGCGTCCGGGAGCAAGTCACCGGCGAACTGCTCGATGGTGAACTGGTCGAAGGGCATGTTCGCGTTGAAGGCATCGATCACCCAGTCGCGCCACGGCCAGTTGTTGCGAGTTGCGTCGGCCTGGAAGCCATCAGTATCGCTGTAGCGCGCGCCGTCGAGCCACCACATCGCCATGCGTTCGCCGAAGTGCGGCGAGGCGAGCAGCTCGTTGATCAGTTCATCGAAGCCTGTGTCGATTTGATCCATGGTCGGTGGCAATCCGGTCAGGTCGAACGCAAGTCGGCGCCTCAGGGTGTGATCCGGAGCCAGCGGTGACATTTTGAGGCCATCCAATTTAAGTCGCTGCGAGACAAAGTGATCGATCGGGTGCGCGTCCGGTCCTTTGATGATCTCTCCTTTTACGGGTGGCACGAACGACCAGTGTTTTCCCCATTCGACACCTTCACGGATCCATTGCTCCAGGACCGCAATTGCCTCCGGTTTGAGTGGCTTTTTGTGGGAATCATCCGGTGGCATGAACTCATCGGGATCGTCTGATTTCACCCGCTTGATCAGCTCGCTCTCCTCTGGCTTGCCTGGAACGATCACCTCGGCGATGGCACCTTCGCGCGTATCGAGGCGCAACTTCGCCTTGCGTGCAGCGGCGTCGAATCCGTGGCAGGCAAAACAGTTGTCAGAAAGGATGGGGCGGACGTCCCGATTGAAGTCGACGGGTTCCTCAGCAAGGGCTGTGGACCATGCTGCGAGAAGGATAGTGGAGAACTGTGTGGGGCGAAGGAACCTCATGAGGATGTTTGGAACTACGGAATTACTGGCGCAGTCTTCCATATTGAGACAGGAAATGTCTGACCGGTCTCAAATTTGTATCCGCAATTGAGAAATCGATGACGGGATTTGGGGATCCTCAACTCTCAGGGACCGATCCGTTTCAAGCGGGTACTCCGCCATACTGTCCCGGTCCGTTTATTCCCCGGACGGGGGATATTTTCCCCATCTGATCACCATGCCATCACGGCTGGCCCGCCGTCGGGATCAGGCCAAGCTTGTATCCCCGCGCCACCGCCACCGCCCGATCGGAGACCTCCAACTTCAAAAACACTGTCTCTAAGTGGCTTTTGATGGTCTTCCCACTCACGCCCAGGGCAAGGGGATGAGCCGGCGTTAGGCCGACCGGATGAGCCAGAGAAAGGAGGTTGACTGAATTTGACGTTACGATATTTCCTAGCTCCTCCCATAAGAGGTTAATCTATGAGTCAACATTTTTGTCCCTGCCCCAAATTAACGTCCGTTTCAAAAATCTTAACCTGTTTCGTTACGTCACTATGTATTTTTAGTCCAAACCAAATCGTGGCGGAAGCGGCTCAGGTCGATACACGGGTGGTTAAAACCTCGATCGAACAAGGGGGAGTTGATTTATCAGTTCGCCTCCCTCCTCCATTGGATTGGAAGAACGAGGCTTACTTCTCAAAAAAAACGTTTCAAGTCAATGGTCCACCTGGATTCCCGAATCCTGGGACAACAAGACATCGATTAACATGGAATGATGACGGTGTTTTCGAATGGTTTCAGTCTGATTTCATCCAGATTGGAGCCTACAAATACACAGGAGATTTTACGATCGAAGTACAGTTCTTTGATGGGCAGCTAAGATCTGGCGTTTTTGATCCGGTCTCCAAGGTGCTGCTATTTGATGGTCTGGAATATGTTGCGGAGTTTCCTGTTCCAGATGTGATTGTCGAAGTGTCTGACAATCTAAACGACTGGACTGAAGTCGGACAGTTGGAGGAAGTCTCTCAAGATTTCACTGAGGGGTATGCGCTCTCAGTGAGATTTAAACGTGAAAAAGTAGGCTCCGAATATTACAGGGTCAGAATCAACGCTTCGGCTTCGGCTCCAGTCATGATCACCAACGAGTTGCCGGAAACTTTTCAACTTGATCCGTTTACGCTTCAAAACGTCTCGCTGGAGGGGTGCTTGCTCACCGTTGATGTCAATTACGGCGGAGGCTGCAAAGAGCATGAATTTGAGCTTTTCATGAGTCCGTCCGTCTTCGGTGAATCGTTCCCAGCACAGGCAAATCTGTGGCTTAAGCACAATGGCAATGGAGATATTTGCCGTGGGCTGGTATCGGACAAACTCGAGTTTGATATCACTTCCGTGATTGAGCAGTATCGCGCACAGCATGGAAAGGATGATGAAATTATTCTGAATGTGTATGGTTATTTCTCTGATGAGCCGGGAGCGATGAGGGCGGTGAGATATTCTCCTTAATACTGCTACTGCCAGGAATTTTCTTTTGGCGGTAGGGCCTTGAAGCCGCTTTTGGAGCGGAGCGGATGGGGAGCTTCTATCTCCTATTGCGCTTTCGGCTTCTCGAGTTTCCGAGGAAATACTATTTCTGCCCACACGGGTTTGTGATCAGACAAAGGTTTTGCGAGTTCAATGATGGCACCGTCGGTAGCCTTGGCGCCAGAAGCAGTGTTGTACAGAATATGATCGATGACCCCATGGTTGCGCTTCGGGTCCAAGACGTTCCATGTGAAGTGCTTGGAGACATCGATCTTGAGATCCTTCCAGGTCGGCCTCATTCCCGCTTGCTCAATGCTGTTCATGGCAGCAGTGCCGATCTTGTTGTTGAAATCCCCGACAACAAGAATCCTCGTCGTTGTTTCTTTTGGAAGCACCTTGGATGCAAGCATATAGGCATGCCCGTCATTCTTTCCTGAAGCACAGATATGCAGGGAGTAGAGCGCGAAGGAAACGTCGTCAATCCTCGTGACGGCCCTGACAGTGGTGGCGGGGTTCCATCCGCGCCCCTTGAGTGTGAACTCTTCCGTTTGCTCCAAAGGCGTCTTACTGAGAATGGACTTATATTTATTCTTGTGATTTGCCGACGAGATCTTTCCAACGTAACTGTGTTTCATTCCCAAGACCTTTCCGACTCGGGTCGTCCAGTCTCCATCTGGGACTTCATTAAACCCGATGATGTCGAGATTGTATTTCTTGAACATTTCCCCTACTTCTTCAGGGGTTGTGCTTCTGCCGAACTCAACATTGTAGCTCGCGACACGCACAGTGATGGGCTTTTTTCCCGAGGGGTTAGCGCAACAGAATTCTAACGGAACTGCTAGGAGAATGAATAATATGATTTTTTTCATCACTCGATTCATCTTCTTAATTTTAGTTAGAAATGTCCAATGTCAAAAAGATTTGCCTGACACCCATTCTCCAGAATATCGTCCTGCAGGAAATGATCCAAGAGGCACTTGATACAGATCTCGGGGACTTTCTCACCTTTCTGGTAGTAGCAGCGATGCTTGACCTCAATGCAGCGATCTACGGCGGCGCAAGGTTTCCAATCACATCCTCGATGGCAGGGAAGCCGTTTGTGAAATCCCACCTCGATCCCGGCGTCGGTGATGCGGCCGACGAACCCTTTGAAACCTTCAACGGGACTGATTGGCTTGCCTTCGCAGGCATTCCCCAGGGCGGATTCCGTGGCCTTTGAAGAGAAGGGCAGTTTGCTGGGAAGCTGCACGCCTACACCCGGCCACGCGAGGGCAGGCAAAACTCCAGGGTCAAAGATCTCGTCGACATGATCCTGCTCATTGACCTTGGGCTTGATCTCTTCCGCGGGGAATTTGCTTTTTGCGGGGTGTCTCTGAGGACGTTGTTGAGGAGGTCGGAAGGAAGGGAAAGCGGGTTGGTGAATGAGCAGGAGTGATCAATCAGGCGCTGATGCTTCAAGTCGTGACTCAAAGATGCGGCGTTCCTCTTCGGCCAGTCATTTCGTGTATTCCAGGTTCTTGCCCCTGGCCTTCCCTTCGGCAGGGTTTTCTATTCGACGGGGACACTTCTTGGCCCGGTCTTGATTTTTTTCAACAAGGCCTCCAAATGCGCGACCTCTTCTGGATTCTCAGCCTGAAGGTTTTTTGTTTCGGACGGGTCGTCCTTCAGGTTGTAGAGTTCGTAACTCACCTTTGGAGGGGCAGGCGCACCCTGTGGTTTCTTCCCACGTCTTTTGGCCGTGCCCGTGTTGACGATCAGTTTCCAGTCTCCTTCACGGATCGCGAATTGCCCGTTTGAGGCATGGTGGATCATGGCACCGCGTTCGATGTTCTTTCCGGTCAGCGCGGGATAGAAGCTGGCGCTGTCCTCGCCGGCGTCGGACGGAAGTTCGGCGCCGAGCATCTCGGCAAAGGTCGCCAGGACATCCGTCTGGCACACGGCGTCGCGGGAGGTGGAACCGCCCTTGATTACGGCCGGCCAGCGAATCAGGAAGGGGACGCGATGCCCTCCTTCGTAGCGACTTCTCTTGCCGTCCCTATAGATACCATTGGACCGGTGGCCGTGAGCCTCGATGCGGGCTTTCCAGGTATTTTCAGCACCGTTGTCAGAACTAAAAATCACCATCGAGTCCTCTGCGATTTTCAGGTCATCGAGCGTCTTCAAGATTTGACCGACCCGGTGATCGGTCTCGATCATGAAGTCGCCATACGCACCACACTGACTCTTGCCCTTGAATTCGTCCATGGGGATGACGGGCTTGTGGGGGGAGGTATACGGCAAATACAGGAAGAAGGGCTTTTCTTTGGCTGACGCCTGACGAATCCATTCCATCGATTTTTCGGTAAACACCTTGAGCACTTTCTGGTCCACAAAATCAGGGGCAACCTCAAGGTTGTTACCTCCCTTCTCTTTGTCGTAGGGCGGAGCGATTCGATACGAGACCTTGTCGTACTTCACGACTCCGGGTTTCTTCTTGGTCCAAAGGGTGGGGGGCGTGGTGATGCGATCCTGATCGAGATAGGTCAGGACGCCGTAGTTCATGGAAGCGGGAATGCCGAAGAAGTGATCGAAGCCTTTTTCGATCGGGCCATCCGTGAATGGCTTCGACCAGTCTCTCCCTTTTCCCGCTGATCCGACAAACTGCATCCCCAGATGCCACTTGCCGATCATGGCTGTCTGGTAGCCATGGTCCCGCAAGAGCGAAGCGAGGGTCATCCGGCCGTTTTCAATCAAGCAGGGAAGGTCTGCCCCCACGACGCCTCGTTTCAGCTTCGTTCTCCAGGAGTATCGACCGGTCAGCAGTCCGTAGCGTGAGGGAGTGCACACGGTGTCCGAGCTGTGCCCATCGGTGAAGGTCAGGCCCTCCTTGACGAGACGATCGAGGTTGGGGGTTTGGAACTTTGATTCCGGATTGAGGGCACTGACGTCCCCGTATCCCTGGTCATCGGTATAGATCCTGTCTCTTATACACATCTGACGCTGCCGACGATCTACTCTGTGTAG
>CAJXVQ010000105.1 GCA_913060685.1 uncultured Verrucomicrobiales bacterium | reverse complement strand
GAGATCAGCCTCGGTCTCGTGGGCTCGGAGATGTGTATAAGAGACAGCCGTTACCGTTGCAGATGGAATCGCAGACGGGTTGACCGCCGGTCAAACTTATATCTTCGAAGTGACTTCGGGTGATGCCATCGGCGCAACTGTCATGGTTGCAGAATTTGATGCCGATGCTGACACTCTCACCCTTTCGGATGATCTCTCCGACAACCTCGAGGCTGAGTCCGAATTCATCATTCGCCCTTCCGCGACGATTGCTTCAGTTTTTGGAGCAAATAATGAGGCCGGTCTTGACTCGGGTTTCTTCGCACCTGGTGGTGATCAAATCTGGTCTGCTGACGCAGGCGGTTTCACCAAGTATTACTACGATGCGGGTAACTCTTCATGGGCAAATTTCGACACGGGTGCCACCGTGGATGGTGCCACGATCGATCTTCCCTACACGGACGGTCTCATCGTAGTCGATAGCGGTGAGCCTGAGAGCCTCGTGATTAGCGGTTCTGTTAAGATTGGACCAACGACCTTCGCTCTCGAAGGCACCGGTAGCTTTAATTACCTTAGCTCGATTTACCCAGTCGGTGCAACTCTGGCTTCCTTCTTTGGAGCAGCCAACGAAGCCGGCCTCGATGGCGGTTTCTTCGCTCCAGGTGGTGATCAGGTATGGACTCCAACTGAAGCAGGATTCGATAAGTATTTCTACGACGGTGGTGCGGCAACATGGGCCAACTTTGAAACAGGTGCTGCTGTGGAAGACCCAAGTTTGGTTGACCTTCCAAGCGGGTTCATCATTGTGAATGATGCCAACGATAACAACGCTGCTGCGACAGCGCCATCATTCTACGCAGATCTCTAAGATCTCTATTGTGTAGAATTAAAAACTCTCAGAAAACCCAGATTAAATGAAAAAAATATTACTAACATCAGTAATCTTCGCCTCTAGTGTGATAGCTTCGAGTGCTGTAACGACAGCTACCGTAGTGAACTTTAAGAGTCTTACTAACGGTCTTCCTATCCTCGACAATTCAGGAACTCCGATCGCCGCACCAAGCTACGCTGTTGGATTCTTCGCCGATGATTTTGACTTCACTCAGGACGGCGCTGCTATCCGTAGCGGCCTTACCCAGTTTGGAGACGAACTCAACAGCTTCAATTTCACAGGCCTGATCGCTGCTCCGAACTCGACTAACGACAATATCCCTAAAGAAGGTGGTTCTCCATTCTCAGGCAAGAACGTCTATGTTCTTTTCGGAGACGAAAACTCACTTGCTGGTTCAAACAACTTCGGAGTATTTAAGACCAATACTGTCTTTGAAGACGAGAACCAAGCTGACCTTGGTGTTGCTCTTCCTGAAGTAGTTCCTGGTAGCGGTGAAGTCGTCTACGGCATCTTGAGAGCTCCAACTTCTCAGCCTACTGGCGGTCCTGCTTTCGACTTTGCTCAAGGAATTGAGCTTGTTGGAACTGCAGTTCCTGAGCCTTCAACAGGTCTCCTTACTGCTCTCGCCGGTCTTGCTCTCGTAGCACGCCGTCGTCGCTAGTCTCTCGCAGACCAGCAACAACAACCGTTTTATTTTTTGTTTTCACGACTGCTTTCTTCGGAAAGCAGTCGTTTTTTGTCTGCTGATCTCTTGGCAGGCACGCTGGCACCGCGCCTTCTCATAAGACACACCGAAAGACCAAGCTCCCTCCAATGGATCAATCGAAGTGTTGCTTGAGACGACCTTTCCGAACTATTCTATCGCCATGAAGATCCAAACGACGCGATTTGCCGGAAGTGCGGTGAAGCTAGCCAATTGCCCGGATCTTGACCTGCCTGAATTTGCTTTCATTGGTCGCTCAAATGTTGGGAAATCATCGTTGATCAATCTTCTGACAAACAAAGGTGGACTCGCAAGGGTCTCAAAGACCCCGGGGAGAACTCGTGAAATGAACTACTTCACGATCAATGAATCATGGAATCTGGTGGATCTTCCGGGCTACGGATATGCCAAGGTCTCTAAATCCCAGCGTGATCAGTTTAATGAATTCGTCTCGGAATATCTTCTGGAACGTGAAAATTTGTGCGGAACCTTCGTTCTTATCGATTCCCGCCACTCTCCTCAGAAAATTGACCTATCCTTCGTCTCATGGCTCGTAGAAGCAGGACTTCCGTTTGCCCTGATTTTCACCAAGACAGATAAGGTCAAACCGAAGATGGTCCGGGAAAACATTGCTCTGTTTACGGAAGCAATGAAGGAATTTAGCGACGGAGAACCGGTCTATTTCGAAAGTTCCACAACCACGAGGGATGGCCGGAAACAAATTCTGGGCCACATCGAAACTGCCATTCGACAACGCTAGCCGAGCCTTGGGAGCCTCCTATTTTTTCCAGGTGTAGGAATCTTCTTTGACTATAAATATCGCTGCTGGAATCCTGCCATTCAGGGTTGGCTTGGAGAATTCAGTCATGGTTTCGCTTCCGTCGCGTTGGACCCACCCGATACGTTCCATAAACGATGTTTCAAGATTCACCTGCATGAGTAGGGACTTAATGACTTTTTTAAGAGCACGAGGTTTCGGAGCAAAAGTTGCGACATATCGCCCTTTGGCTTGGTTGGTGCTCGTGATTGTAAACATTTCGGAGAGACCTTCAAAAGACGCTTCCTTTCCCATTCCGAGGGTGAGAAAGAGGGGTTTCACGGTCTTATGATCCTTCGATAGCCGTTCTCCCGTCTTCTTGACCTCGTCCAGGACCAGCACGTCTCCACCATTGTAAATAATCGTCTGTTTCCTCGGATCTCCAAGTTCCCAGCGAAAGGCCTTCCCCGGAATCAACCAAAGCTTCCCCATTGTCTTAATCTTGTCAGTGAGCGCGGGAACCTCCTTGATCTGCCGGAACACCACGACCACTGATTCATGATTGGACTGTTTCTTGAGTGCTTCCTCAAGTGGAGCGGTCACGTCCGCGAAAAGTCCAATTGGGAGCAGGGAGATAAAGAGGAAAAGGCGAAACATTAAAGAAGGTTCAACTTTTTTGGAATTATTTCAATCTCGGAAGTCGATATTTCCGAAAGATGAGGCACTCTCCCGCCGTGCGCCAATCGCTTCAGTTTTTTATCATCATCGGGGCTCTCCTCGTCGTTTCAATCATCGGTTTGCGCCGACTCAGTTTTGCGACTGACATTTTAGAAATTCTTCCCACCGGAATTCCCGAGGTTGAAGCCTTGCAGGTGTTTCGTGAATACTTCGACGACGACCACCGGGTTATTCTCCTCCTTCGGCATGATGACGAGGTTTTCGAGGAGGATGCCGCCGAACTGGCAGATTTTCTAAAAGAGAAACTTCCAGAGGCACGGATTCAATACCACCGGCCTGGTTTCGAAGATAATCCCGAAAGCTTTGCAAGGAGCCTGGCGACAATGTGGGCGGATGCAGATCCCAAGGAGGTTTCACAGTTTACCAAGAGACTGGCCGATCAGGAAGAACTGGCTTCGCTTCTTGCTGAAACCAAAGACAAAGTCGCGCTCTCACTGGATCAGGGGGAGGCAACCATGGCGGCGTATGACCCTCTCGGTTTTTTAAATCACCCGGCTGTCACCCAGCTGCAGGGGAGCGAATTCAATTATCAAAGTGAGGATGGTAAGCTTTGGTTGGTCATGATCGCCAACTCGGAACTTGGATTGGAATATCGGGATCATGCGAAGTGGGTGGATCGGATTCGTGAGGCCACGAGTGAATGGGAAGAGGAGGGCTTTTCCCATGCGCTTACGGGAGGACCTGTTTTTAGTTCGGAAATTGGTGCCGGAATGGAAAAAGACATGTCCGGCACAATTACAATTACTTCAATTATTGTGGGGCTGTTATTCCTGCTCACCCAAAGAAGCCCGATCCAGTTGTTGGTTTTAGGGGGAATCCTGGGACTGGTTTTCTTAGTCACCCTTGGGCTTGCTGGTTGGATTTTTGGAACCCTGAACCTCGTGAGTGTCGGCTTCGCGGCCATTCTCCTTGGTCTTGTGATCGACTATGGCGTTGTCATCGCCCGTGAATCATCGCCGGGGCAATCCGCAGCTTCCTTGCGGCGTGAAATGGCTCCCGGGATCTTATGGGCAGCTCTAACAACTGCGGTTGTATTTGGGATTTTAATGCTGAGTACCTTTACGGGGGTTCAGCAATTGGGTGGTCTGATCCTGATCGGGCTGGTTGTCGGCGCGATTGTCTGTTTATGGATCATGCCGCTTGCTCTGCAGCGGTATCCTCAAAAGCCGGCACGCCGTCTCTTGAAGCCCCCATTTCCCAAGGCCAAAACCGCCTTGCTTCTACTTTGCTCAATGATGATCGGTGCAGTCGGGGTTTTTGTGGTCAATGGTCCCCCCGAGGTTGAGTTTGATGTTGGTCTGGTTGAGCCCGAAGTGAGTGAGGCAGCGCAAACCTTCGAAACCATTCAGGAGCTCTTTCCAGCTTGGTCAAAAAAGAATCTATCTTTGATTGCTCGAGGTGACTCTCTTGATGAAGTCCGAGAGTCACTTAAATTTGCAAAAGAACGGATTGCGGAGCTGACGGAAGCCGGTGTGATTACGCGGTCGGAATGGCCGGTTGAGGTTTTGCCGGATCCTGAGGCCCGAATTGAAAATGCCCCTCTCTGGAAAGCTGTCGCGGGAAAATCAGATGAGATACTCTCCACGATGGAAGCCGCCGGTTTTAGTGAGAAGGGCAGAGCCCTTGATTCGTTGGTCCTGGAATACTTGAGTGATCAGACTGATGAGCTGGATCCCTTTGCACGGATGTTTTATCATGAAGATGGTTTTTTCTCGGGCCGTATCCAGCTGAAGGAGATGGTCACTGAAGAAAGTGCAAAGCAGGTGCAGGTCCTCAACGACCATGGAGTCACTGTCGCGGGTTGGCCGCTTCTCCGCTTGATTCTTTTGAAGCGTGTGAAGCAGGATCTCTATTTTCTTTTTATTCCCGCGACGATCGTCCTGCTGGGAGCGCTTATTATCGTGTTTCGGTCCTGGAAAGATGCCTTACTCACCGCCGGTGTTCTTGTGATGGTGCTATTTCTGGTGAATGCCTTGGCCGTCATAACGGGAAAGCCGTGGAATTTCCTGAGCAGCATGGCGATCCCGCTTATTGTGGGAACTGGAATTGATTACAGTATTCACCTGATCTTTGCCCTTCGTCGTAGCGATGGGGATTTGGCCAAGGTTTGGAATGGGGTTGGAAAGGGGATTTTCTTTTGTGGCCTTTCGACGGTCGTGGGATTTGGTTCCCTTGCCTTTGCTTCCAACGAGATGCTGCAGTCGATGGGAATGTTTTGCGGGGTTGGAGTATTTTTGACAATGACCCTCAGTGTCCTCATCGTTCCGGCATTGTGGTGTCGGAGCCATCGGGACTGATCGTGGATCCCTTCCTGCAATCGTCGTTCCAAAGAAAATGGAATCCCCTCGGGGATTCCATTTGAGTCGTATCAGATTACGATGAATTCGAGAAGTATCTTTGATTTACGGGACCCGCACGAGGAGGCGATAGAAGACTTCGTTGCGGTTTGAGGCCGGAAGATCACTCAGGAGGTTCACCGTAAAGGTACCATCTGGATTCTCTTGAGGAGCTCCATCCGGGGTGAGGTCGGCCGCGATTTCCCAGTCGACGAGGTTGGTCGAGGTCTCGACTTGGTAAACAAGTTGTCCTCCTACGATCCGTTGACGATGGGTGAATCCAATCATGTTTCCTTCTTTGGTAATGGCTGGGGAAACGCTAGGGCTTAAGTCCCGGCCCAAGGCGTAGGCGAGGATGTTCGTCAGTCCGGTATCTTGATATTCGGCGTTTGGATCTGCAAATCCGTTTGCGATCATCCACGAGGAGAAGTCGGCGCTTGATTCGATCAGCATGGCATAGTCAAAGCTGGCCTCCAGAGACTGTTCGATTTCGGTGGAGGCAAAAACCCCGCCTACGCGAAAGGTGGTGCCTTCAGGTAGGTTGACTTGGTGGACCCGGGTGAAGATTCCATTCTCTCTCAAAAAGAAGTTGAGGAGGTTGCCCATTTTCTCGAGACGGATGACGGCTTCATGAAGCTCAGGGGTCGGAACACTGGTCATAGTCTCAGATGAGCCCGATGGATTGACACGAATCGCAGCAATGCTGTCACCGTCTTTGAATCCAATGCCGTATCGGAAAGAGTTTCCATCCTGGTCGGCTTCAACAAGGAGTCCGGTGTAGAACCGGCCATACTGAACCTTTTCGAGTTTCACTTCAGTTTCAAGTGTCCAATCACCCGCAGGGAGTGACCGCCTCACCCAAGGGTGCAGGGCGTCGTCAAGGTTGGGTGGTCCGGTCACCACAGTATTTGCCGCAATATCAACCCTGGCTCCAAAGACCAGATCAGAACTGCCTGCGCTGACGTTGTGAACCTCTGCTGAAAAGACATTGGTCCCGTTCAAGATGGCTCCTGAAACATCGAGCACCAGAACATCTTCTTCAATGATGTCTTCCTGACTACTCGGGAGACTGGTGGCGGGAGTATTCGAATCGATGGTGCCAGATGGCAACCTGATCGATCCCAGGATTTGACCATTGAGATAATACCGCACGCCATCATCGACAATGTGATCGATGTAGAGCTTCGCTCCGATGGGGTCACCGGTAAATTCGAATTCAGTTCGGAAATAGTAAGTCACCAGGCCGGCGTCCTTGTCCCGTTTGAGGGTGCCTGTCTGCAGGCCGGGAGCGGGAAGACCCGCTTCGTTGAATCCAAGATATCCCGGCCCCGTGCTCCAACTTGAATCATCAAAAGCGGGTTGGGCAAATGTCCCGGTGAGTTCCTGGTTTGAGTCGTCGTACTTCCAGGTCGATCCGAAGTCGATGTAGTTGGTCGGCGGTGGGAGGACCCGTTCCGGTAGTCCGAGCGGAACCTGGCTCATTGGAATGTTAATGGTGAGGCGGCCTTCATGGTCCTGCAATGAGTAGTGCGCCCCACTGGATGAATTTCCGTGCTTTCCTGATTTGAAGCTTGTCCAGAAATTCTCGAGAGTCGGGTCACCAAACGTCGAGAAATGTTGGTCAAGGTGAACTGAAACTCCCACTGATTGAGTGGTGGTATTGGCGTTTCCATCACTGGCTTGGACGGTGAAAACGTAGAATCCGGGGTTCGAGAATGACGCGGTCACAGAATCCTCATCGACCGTGAAGTTGACTCCTGAGGTTGGTAAAACCTCCCAGTTGTAGATCACGTCATCTCCATCAGGATCGGAACTCCCGGCAACATCGAGGGTCAAGGTTTCTCCCAGTGGAACGTGGAGTGATTTGGGCGAGGCATTTACGATCACGACCGGTGGAGCATTGTTGGTCTTGTTGATCGTGAATTGAGCCTGCTCGACAACGTTTCCGTCGTGATCAAGACCTTCCACCATAAGGACGTTTACTCCTTCCTTTAGGACGATTCCGTTAAGTTCCCATTCGGTTCGAGATGGCCAGGTCAGGGTGGTTCCGGATTGTCCGACGACACGGATTTCAAAGGCGGTCGGAGGCGAGGTGCCGGCGAGGGTGATGATGTCATCCGTAGTCGCGGTGTTTGGTGTGGTGACTGCGAAAGTGGTATTTGCCACCGTGGAAGTGATGAAGTTCCGGGCAAGTGTTTCCCGGCTATTAAACCAATTCGTGTAGAAGCTGATCGGCATGTTGACTCCTGATCCCGCGACTGAATCAGCTTCTGCTTGCATCCATGCCTGCGTGCGAGCGGAGCCTTTGGTGTGCTCGTCGAGCAGTTTCGTCATGTAGTAGTTCATCTGTCGTCTGACGAAGGGACGTCCGAAATACTTGCTTACACCGGTTCGGCCTCCAAGGATTGCCTGAGTGGTGCGTTCAAAAACCCGGTCCCCGTCCCAGTGGATCAGCATCCAGCCGTTGCCATTCTTGGGTCGGAATAAATAGGCATTCTTGCCGCGGTTCACGGTGATGGTGTCCCAGTCGGCATCGTATCCGCGGACCACGGCATTGAGAGCCAGCATGTTGCTGTCAGCAACACGATTGAGCGTGACTTCATCGGTCTTGTTCTCATCAAGAAGACGGGTGAGTTCAATGAAGCTTCCGAAGTCGTGGTCCGACTCACGGGTGCGCATGATCCATTCGCTCTGATAGGCGGTGGGGTTGTCGGTATCCTTGTAGGACCAGTCGGCATTTCGACTGCTGCGGGCATTCCCGTCGTCGCTGGTGAAGCGCCATTCGTCATCGATTCGAAGCAGGGTGCCTTGGTTTCCGTCAGTGAAGTTCCGATTCAGGAAGTCATTGGAAATGGGTTCGTGATTCTCGCGGACTTTGAAGGCATCGGCATTGATCACCGTGTGAGTGAATTCCATTTCGTTAATGGGATGACCCAGTTGATAGAGGAAGTAGCGAGCGATACGGTCATCATAAAATCGAGGTGTGCCGCTGCCTTCCGGGGTGCCGGAGGCATCAATGACACTACGGCGACGGCCCCGGAACAGACGGTCTCCGGGAAGCTTCCACTTACCGTGGGCAATATTGGAATCAGTTGCTCTTGTGAAGGGACTGCCGCTCTTTCGAATCTCGGCATTGTAGTAGATCTCGCTCTCATTGGCGATGAAGGTGGCATTGAAGAAGTTGTTCGACATGCGGGGGAAGTTGTAGTCGAAGGTGGCACCGGATCCCACGTTGGTATTCAAGGCCTGGCGATCGTAGAGTGAGACGACGAAGCGTTCGCGGAGGAGCTGGCTTGGCATCGTGCGACTATCGACGATCCACATCGCCGGACGACTTGCTCCATAGCGTGGTTGGGCTGTTGAAGACGAACCGGATGTCGCTTCGACAAAGAATTGCGTGACGTTTGCCTGAGCGGTGTTTTGACTGATGGTCGCACTGTAGAGACCGGTTCCGTCATTGGTCATGGGAGTGCGGATCCAAGTTCCACTACCGGTGTTATTGTCGAGACGATGAACGAGGTCGACCGAGGTGAGAGCGTTCGCTGAATCAACCTGAGCGGTGACGGTCACTGGCTCCGAGGTGCTTGGCACTGCCGGACTGTGGATGACTCCGGTGACTGTGGGGGCGGCGGAAGGAAGGATTGCCGAGTTGGAAGCTCCCGGAGTTCCCAGATCTTCCGGGATGGGAAGAAGAAAGCTTGTCCCAAAGCCATGGTCGAGGGTTTGGAGAATGACTCTGGACTTGCCGCTGACCCAGCGCCCTTCGAAGGAAAGTGTGTAGCTTTGTCCGACGACCGGCGGGGTGGCAAAGTCAACTTCGGCCCGGTTGGCTTTGTTATCGCCGTGGCCGGTGGATACCAGATTAAGCTTTCCTCCATCCATGAAGCTTTGCCAATGGGTTCCCTGACAGACCCAGCCGAGGCTGCTCGAAGCAGTGGATGACATGACGGCAGGATTCCTTAAGAGGTTCGCACCGGAGTTGTTCAGCGTCACGGAAATATTCTCAAGGACAACATGGGCGTCTCCTACGAGGTGGGCGTGGAGTTCCTGCCCGGAGGATACCGGCAGCCACTTAGAGCGTTCGAAATCGGCAGTGTAGGTGAAAGTCTGCATGGTGGCTTTTTGGCTCTCATCACTATCAGCCCAGGCAGTGCCGACATTATTGTCCATATCAGGATGGCGAAGCTCCATACTGCTTCCGTCACCATCGGCGAGATTAGGCCAATCGCCCCCGGGCAGGTAGTCCACCTCGTCGACAAGGTTGCCATTTTGATCCTCAATTCGGAGCAATTCACCACCGTCACGCAAGCCGCCGCGCCAGTTCCCAATGGCCGCAAGGCCTCCGTGTGCTGCCGTCAGGCAATCTGCATCTGCGGCTACGACGAGGTATCCACCTGGCGCGATGCTTGTCCCAGCAGGGAAGTCAAATCTGACGCCATCCGAAATTTTCCAGCCAGAGAGATCGACAGCCTCCGTTCCTCGATTGTAGAGCTCAATGTATTCGGCGGTCCCATGATCGGATGGCGCGTCGTACATGATTTCGTTGATCACGATATTGGTTTGTCGTGCGGCAGGATTGTTGGCGGCGTCGCGGGTGTGCCCCATTCCTCCAAACCATTCCTGGCCCACTGGATAAGACTGGAAGCCCTCCTCGCCCCGGTCGCGGTCCAGTCGAGCGGCATCAATGACACCGCTGCCTTTGATGAGGAAGAGGTCGACGTCTCCATTTTCATCAGTGGGCAAAGTGACAGGGAAGCTGACATAGCCTCCGGCGGGAATACTCCCGGTGAGGTCAACGGTGTTCGTGAGAGAACGGGTGGGCGAAAGTTCTAAGTCTGCGACAGACACAGAAGAGTTCCCGGGCGCATGGAGTTCGACCCAATCGATATTTCCATCCACTCCGAAGTGGATTTCACTGATGACGAGATTTGGCAGGGCACCGGCAGGAGGCTCGGTCGCGGTGATGCTGATATCCGCGGTGAAAGCGATGTCCGAGCTGCCGGCGGTCCGGTTATGGACCTCGACGGCGAGGACGTTCATCCCTGTCTGGAGGGCGCCACTGATGTCGGCACCGGAAGCGATTTCGACCAAATCGCCCCATTCGCGGCCGCCGGCTGCCGGGGTTTCGAAGTTGACCTCACCGGACGGCATGTTGAAGCGGGTGATCTCCTGGCCGTTGAGGTAGACGACGATGCCGTCGTCCACGTTGGCATCCATGTTGATGGTGGCGCTGGAAAAGGAACTGTTGAATTGGAATTCCTGGCGCAAGTAGTAGGTGAGCCGCCCACCGGTCGTCCATGGCGTCCCAAATGAGTCACCCGTATTTTTACCGAAAGGACCCGGACCTTCAGGCCAGCTACTGTCGTCGAAATCAGGCTCACGCCATGTGGTGCCGCGGTCGGTATTGGCTGCGTTCTGATCGTATTTCCACACCGACGTGGTCTCTGAAACTTGTGTCGTGGTGGTTGGAAGATCATCTTCACTTGTTCTGCCTGGCGTGCCACCAGGAGTTGCGCTGCTCATCCAGTTTCGCCATTCACCGTTCGTGAGGTTTGGATTGATGCGGGTCAGCGTGTGGCCCGTGCCGTCCGCGGCGGCGGGCCATTTCCCACCATCGTTGTAATCGACGGTGGTCATCACGATGCCATTCTTATCACTGAGGGTGAGAGTTTCACCCGAGTTGGAAAGAGCTCCGGTGTAGGGGCCAAAAACCCTCGTGGAAGCAGGGATATTCGTATAAGCGGCCCGTAGGGTGGCTTCATCGACCGGTGAGATCAGGATGGTCTCGAACTGCTTCAAGATATGGGCACCTGTGTCAGCCGGATTGAAGTCAGGGAAGGTGTATTCAATGCCATTGGAGAAATACCACTTTCCCATATCCAGCGGAGTGCCGGTGTTGTTGGTCACCTCTACGAAGTCGGGCTCTTCCGCTTTGGCGTTATACTGGATTTCAGTAAAAATAACCTGTTCAGCAGTTGCCGGGGCGACAGAGAGAACTGCCCCCATTGTGGATATTAGAAGGGATTTTGCGAGGTGAGAGTGTTTGTTTCTCATGATTGGTGTGTGGGGATTGATTTAGGTTCAGGGGCAAATGAATCAGAATAAGAACCTAGCACGAAAATTTGTCTGTCAGAAACAATAAATCTCCTAGACTGGCCTCAGTGAGGAATGCTACGGATTTCAGCCGAATTTTGGGATTCCAGCCTCTTTCGACACATTGATTATCAGTGAAGCCTAATTTAAAATTCGACTTAAGTTCGCGGTGTTCATTCCATTGATACTAAAATGACGACATTGTAATTTGGTGCAATTATAATTTTAAATTGCGTTTGTAAGGAGCCTTGCTTGTGAAAGTTCTCTCACGAAGGAGGGGCAGACTGGGGCGAAATTTAAGACCCTTATATTCAGGGCTCAAGACGCCGTTTTGCCCTCTTCTGTGATGATCTCCAAGTCATCTTTAGGGAGACAAGACGGCTCAGTTTGTCGCTTTGAATGTTTTCGAGATCGCCCAGCCTGGATTGCCCTTGGGCGAGTGTTTGTAGGCTCCGGCATCTCTTGAGCTTTGTCTCTTCGACTGGTTGAAGTCGATCTTGGTGAGGTAAGCGGGATCGGCGGTATTGAGGCAGGGAGAGCCGGGAGACGGGAAGGCTTCTTTGATGCCAAGGATATTGCCGCTTTGGATGATGGCGGGATTGGCTGGGATTCGTGGTTTCACCGAGAGGGCATTGTTGGCTACGATGACCGTCCCGCTGAATTTTTCCGGAGCCACGATGCGGATGGATTTCCCGGAAAGGATGGTGTTGTGAATGATGGTGAGATTGCCCACGATGGCACTCTGATGATTGCGGCAGTAAATGCCCTCTCCCTTGGTGTCGAAGATGATGTTATTGCGGATGATGGCATCGGCGGCGGCCTGAATACCGTGGTCGCCGGAGTTCCAGATGACATTGCGCTCAATGATGTTGGGGGCTTTTCCGTCGGTGTCATAGACGATGATACCGGGATAGTTGGTGTCGTGAATGACGTTGTCGCGGATGATGTTTCCGTAACTCCCGTCCTTGAGTTCGATGCCATCTCCCTGGCTGACCGTGCCGCCTTTTAAGTCGTGGATGTAATTGTTCTCGATGATTGAGTTGAAAATGTAGCCGTTCGTGGAGCCATCGGGTTTGCTGTTCGAGCCAAGGTAAAAAGCTTCGCCGTGTCCGCCGGTGTCGTGGATGTGGTTGTGGCGGAAGGTGAGTGATTCGTAGATTTCCCCGGGGTAGTTGGCCGTGACCGCCACTCCTCCGATATGGTGAATGTGGAGGTTTTCCAAAGTGATGAACTTGGCCGGGTGAGTGTCCTTTTCCCCGATCCGAATCGCGGAGTCTCCGCCCGTGATTTCGAGATCGCGGATGACGAGGTGTTGGCATCCCGCAAGGTTGAGGGTGTTCTGTTTTGCGTCAGGTCGTTTGATGATGACCTTGGCTCCCTCGGCAGCGCGGATCGTGATCGGTTTTTGGGGGGTTCCACGATGTGAAATTTCAAGCCGCCGTGGATCGGAGTACGTCCCGGCCTTGAGGATGATTTCGTCTCCCGGTGCAATCGACGAGCCACTGATGATGCCAAACCATTCCTTGCTGTCCGGAGAGAGGGTGATGGTCTTTCCCACAGCGGGGAAGGTAATGCATGCGAGGAAGAAAAGAGCTTTCACGGTCTGGCAGCATAGTGCGAAGTTCCAGAAATAGGAATCCTATTTGGCAAATAGGATCTGCCTCGCAACCGATCGTTCAAGGGGGCATGGGCTCGTGATGGGCGCCCGGTTTCTTGGAACAGAAACCAGAGAGAGTTGATTTCCTGTTCACTCTTGATTGAACCAAGTCATCGAATATAAATCGGAATGTTCAAGATTGGAAGCGTTCCCGAGCAGCTCGAATCCTATGCCCAAGGTGCCATTGGAATGAAGGAAGTGCAGGGGGGGCTGCGATCGACCACCGGTGGATTGCCTCCCGAGGGTTTGAAGTTTGAGTGGCCCCAGTGTGACGGCCGGTCTTTGAGTCTGATCGCGACCTTCTATTTGGACGAGCTGCCGACTCTCCATGGTTGGCTCCCCTCGGACGGAGTTTTGCTCTTCTTTTACGATCTTGAGGAGCAACCATGGGGTGATGATTCTGCTGAGTCGGATGGGTGGAAAGTCTTGTGGGTCGCCGATACCTCGAAGGGCAATCCGGCGGTGTGTGAAAGGCCGCAGAATCTAAAAGATGGCTTTGTTTTTCGATCCCGCCCTCTCAGTTTTGGTCTCGTAGAGACCCTTCCTTTCATTGATCACCCCTTGTTTGAAGAAGTGGAATCATCCGATTCTCTGATGGATGAATTGGAAGAGCGAATTGAAGATGGAGAAGGAGGGCCCTCGTGCGGGCATATCGGTGGTTATTCCGGAGCTGCCGATGGGGCCTTGTATGCCTTCAGATGCCGCCAACAGCTCAGAGGAGAAAATCCGATGCTGGCCTACGAGGCGAATCTGGAAGAAATCCAGGCCGCAGAGAGCGAGATGTGTTTGCTCTTCGAGTACGAGATGGATGAGAGGGAATCTGAAGAAGCCCCCGAAATTTTCGGCAGCCGCAACCTCTCCTTTTGGGCGTTCAAGGCGGATGTGCGGCAACAGGATTTTTCAAAAGTGTGGCTGCGCTTGGAGACCGACTAAGAAACAAAGCTGGGTTACTTGAGGCGTCTCTCTCGATGTTGTCTGAAAATAGCAGACGGTTAGCCCATGCGCTTGTTACATGAGCGGACTTACCTTTTAGGCAGCTTCCTTTGATAACCCCCTATGGAGGCGATCAGTGAGAGTTTTCGGTGGTGAGGAGGGGCCGGTCCCGGCGATTCCTTTCCCTTAATCCCCTGACTTCAGCACCTTGATGAAGGCGTCCTGGGGGATGTTGACTTTGCCGAAGGCTTTCATTTTGGCCTTACCCTTTTTCTGCTTCTCGAGGAGTTTGCGCTTTCGGGAGATGTCGCCGCCGTAGCATTTGGCGGTGACGTTTTTGCGCATGGCGGAGATCGTTTCTCTCGCGATGATGTTGCCTCCAATGGCAGCCTGGATGGCGACGACGAACATCTGGGTGGGGATGACTTCCTTGAGCTTGGCGGCGAGTTCGCGGCCCCGGCCGACGGCTTTGTCGCGGTGGACGATGGTGGAGAAGGCTTCGACGGGCTCGGCGGCGATGAGCATGTCCATTTTGACCATGTTGGCGGCGCGGTAGCCGGCGTGTTCGTAGTCCATGGAGCCGTAGCCCTTGGTCATGGATTTGAGGCGGTCGTTGAAATCGACGAGGATGTCGGCGAGAGGAACGGTGGCGGTGAGGAGGACGCGGAATTCATCGATGGTCTCGGTGTTTTCAAGGTCGCCGCGCTTTTCCATGATGAGCTTCATGGCGTCACCAATGTATTCGCCGGGGAGCATGATGAAGATGCGGACGATGGGCTCGCGGATTTCTTCGATAATCTGGGCTTCGGGAAGGTAGGTGGGGTTGTCGATGATGAGTTCCTCACCGTCGGTTTTGGTGACCTCGTAGATCACGCTGGGGTAGGTGGAGATGACATCCATGTCGAACTCACGGCGGAGGCGTTCCTGGATGATTTCCATGTGAAGGAGGCCGAGGAAGCCGCAGCGAAATCCGAAGCCGCTGTCTCTTATACACATCTGACGCTGCCGACGATCTACTCTGTGTAGATC
>CAJXVQ010000104.1 GCA_913060685.1 uncultured Verrucomicrobiales bacterium | reverse complement strand
CTCGTGGGCTCGGAGATGTGTATAAGAGACAGCCTGGGAAGTGTCCAACGGAAGCACCGTTGAGATCGATAACGGGGTTGGTGTGGTTGATGCTCTGGCTGGATCCACAACGGTCACGGTGACCGAGCCAACAACCTACACTCTGACCGCGAACAATTCCCAAGGCCCGGTGACTTCCGAAGTCTTCGTTGATGTCGCTGCGGGAGATTTTGGGCTGATTGCTCATTGGAAAGTTGGGGAAGCTGCTGGCGAACTTGCGGGCAGGACGCTCATTGCGGAGACTGGAGTCGATTTTAACGGGGCCTTTGTAGGGAATCCGACCTTCGACACGGTGGACACTGCACCCGTTCCTGGTGGCTCGTCTGCGTCGATTGTTTTCGATGGTGCGGGGAGCTGGGTGGAAGTGACTAACTTCACTGGAATTGGCGGAAACGCAGCCCGGACCGTGGCCTTTTGGTTTAAGGGAGATGTGGCCCAAACCAATAGGAACGCAAACCTCGTTGGTTGGGGGACGGGAGGAACCACCAACCGCTTCGACACTCGTATCCATACTGCCGGAGTTGGGCAAATTCGGACGGAAGTCGCAGGTTCGGGAAGCGATGGCACGGTGACGATTGTCGATAATGTCTGGCATCATTGCGCCGTGGTGGTTGATCCAACGGTCGGGACGACAATCGGAGACATCCAGTTCTATATTGATGGTATTTTGGATCCTCTGACTTCTGCCGGAGGAACTGAAATCAACTCTACGACGACGAATCCCGTTCTCATTGGTTCCTCGCCGGGAATCGCCGGTCGCGCGTTGACTGGAAAGATGGATGATATTCGGATCTACAACCGGGCGCTTTCTTCCGAGGAGGTGGTGAAGCTGATCACGCAAATTGATGTCACTCTCGAAGTCACTGACATCCGTCGACTGGAAAACGGAAGTGTTGAGCTTACCTGGAGCGGGGCTCCGGGAGAATATCTTTTTGAGTATTCGTTTGATCTCACTGAAGGAAGCTGGATCGAACTCAGTGATAGCGAATCGATCGCGGAAGGCGAGACGATGTCAACTACCGTGGATAATGTCATTGCTCCCGTTGCCGCGAACAAGAAGGTCTTTTACCGTCTTCGGTCTCTCGAGTAATCGACCAGGTGAGTGATTTTAAGAAACCTCGATGATCGTTGATTGCCGGGGTTTTTTTGTGTCGATCGGGTTATGATTAGATCCGTTGCATTTCATCCGCAATGCGAGTATTTTGGTAATCTAATATGAGTAAGAAGGTGATCATCCACTGTTGCGTTCTCGGGGCGTTGATTCTGTATACTATCTTTGCCTGGAATAGTCTTCAGTGGGAGAAGGCGAAAGCAAAGGAAGATGCCAAGGAAGCAATCGAGAATGGTCAAACCGATCATTGGGCGGATGTGAAGCTGAGTGAAAATCGGCTCGATGAGGCTGCCGGGATGGTGAAGGTGGGGATTCCACTTTTGATTTCGGTGATCTACGCCGGTATTCTCGCGGTGATCTATGTCCTCCCGGTTCTTGTGGATAAGGTGGGTGAGGAAATGATGGGATCAACGGCTGAGGTTGATGACGATCCCTTGGATGAAGCGCGTGCGGCAGTAGCGGACGAAGAATACCCGGAAGCGATCGCGGTGTATCGTAAGTTTTGGTTGGAGAACCCGGATAATCGTCATCCCTTGGTAGAGATCGCAAAAATTCAGCGGGTTCATTTGAAGAATCCGGCGGTAGCAGTAAGCACCCTTGAGGAGGGACTTGATGATCATGAATGGCCGGAGGATGACGCGGCGTTTCTGCTTTTCCGCATCATCGAAATCTATGAGGACGATCTCGAAGACCGTGACAAGGTGGTTGCGACCTTGAAGCGTGCCGTCGAGGAACTCAAGGGATCCCGTCATGCGGGGAATGCTGCTCATAAGTTGGGTGAGATGGGCGTAAATTAGAAGAGGTGGAAAAGGTCCGGTCAGTCTGGGGTCATTTGGTGACAGTTGCTCCGTTGCTCTCTGTCGCTTTTGCGTGCTTGGGAGGTGCCGTTTGGTCCTTCTCCCAGGGGTGGGCTCTTCTTTTGATGATGCTTGCGATGGTTACGGCAAGGCCTCGCTGGCAATGGTGGGTGGCGCTTTGTCTCGTGGCTGCCTTCGTGGCGTGGCGGGCGAATGATTTGGAAGCGCCGGTGAAGGAGAGCCTTGCCAAACCGGGGTCGGAATTTGTGGAGGGAGTTTTGACGGTGGGAAGGCAGGCGGGGCGGACGGCAAGGGAGCGCTACGGAGTTCTTGAAGAAGATGAGCGGGAGCGACGGGTGATTGTCTTCCGTGCCGAGCGATATCAGCCGGGCGAGGTTCTTCAGATCAAAGGGAAGTTTTTTGTCCCTGAGCGTGAACGGAATCCCGGAATTTTTCCAAAATTGGAATATTGGGAGCGAAGTGGGGTCTATGGCGGCTTGGTGGTGGATAAGGAGGAATTGCTGCGGGTGAATTGGTATGCCGCGCCATTTCGGTGGACCGAGAGATTGCGGGAGGGATTGCAAGTCGGGATCACGCGGGGGTTGCCGGAATCCTCGAATGGAGGGGACGTGATCCAAGCAATGGTTTTAGGGGACAAGCCGCCGCGTGATTCAGAAGTGAGTCGGGCGTTTCTGGAGAGTGGCGCGATGCATGTCTTTGCGGTGAGTGGATTGCACGTGACTTTGGTGGGCGCAATTTTTTGGATGGCTTTTATGTATGTTCCCATGCCAAGGCGGGTGGGAATCTTTCTCGTGATTTTGGCGATGGTGTCCTATGCCATGGTGACCGGGATGCGCCCGCCGGCAATTCGGGCGACCTTGATGGCGATCTGTTTTTTGGGAGCGTTTTTCTTCAGGCGGCGTCCTTCACTCTTCAATGCTCTCTCGCTCAGTCTGATTCTTGCGATTTTGTGGAAGCCCTCACAGGTCTTTGACGCGGGTTTCCAGCTGTCATATGGAGTGCTGCTTGCAATTGGTCTCGGCGTGGGTTTGGCGTTGAGATTTACCGGGAAGATCGCGGAATTGGATCCGTTTTTCCCGAGGCGATTGTTAACAGATGGTCAGCGCAAGGTTCTGACCGTGCGGACTTATTTTGCGAATCTTGGGGCAAGTTCATTGGCGGCGTGGTTGGGATCGATGCCCATTATGATTTGGCATTTTGGGGTCGTGACTCCGATCGCCGTGATCACGAGTCTGTTGTTGATCCCTGCAACGATGGTGATTCTGGCTTTGGCCATGTTGGCAGCCTTGGTCGGGTTGGTCTTACCAAGACTTGGAGGACATGTTAATCAGGTGAATTCGGTGGTGGCGAGTGGCGCCTTCTTCACCGCAAAGGGATTTTCGAAAGTGCCACTGGGTCACTGGCAGTCACGGCGATTGACGCCGGGGGACTGGGTCGTCTTTGATTGTCACGATGGTGGGGCGGCTTCGTTTCTGGATGTGGAAGGAGGTGCGATGATCGACGTGGGTGGGAGTTGGTTTTACGATACCCAACTGCGGTCGATTCTGAATCGCTGGAATGTGGAGTTGGAGAAGGTCTTTGTGACTCATCCGGATGGTGATCATGTCGGAGCCTTGCCCTTGATTTTGGATCGTGGCGATCTGAATCAGGCGGTCTTGCCGATGGCTCAGGCATTGAGTCCGAGTTATCGGGAGTTCGTTGGTAAAGCGGAAGACCGGGGATGTGTGAAGGTCGTGGCCAAAGCGGGTGAACGATATGATCTGGATGACGAGGTGTGGGTGGAGATTTTAAGAGAGGGACAGTCGTCCGCCCGGGGGGTGGCGGACAATCGCATCATGGTGATGAAGGTGCATTGGAAGGGGTGGAAGGTTCTGGTGACCGGCGATTTGGGAATCGATGATGAGTTGGCATTGATCGAGGATGGAACAGACCTGAGTGCGGATGTTGTCCTGATGGGGCGGCATGAATGGGGAGTGTCGGGGCAGTATCAATTTCTGAAAGCAACCGGAGCGAAGGTGGTGATTACGAGCGCGTCCCGATTTCCTTCGTACGAGATGCCTACGAGTCGCTGGGTGGAGAGGGTAAAGTCAAATGGCTATCATCTCTTCAATCAATGGGAGACCGGTGCGGTCATCATGGACTTTGAAGAGGACGGGATGAGCCTCCGCTCGTTTCTTGATCCGGAGAATCAGATCACACTTCAACGATAGATCCGGGTCACTCGCGGAGTGATTTGGGTGAGGACTTCCCAGGGGATTGTGCCGGCCTTTGTTGCAAGATCTGAGACGAGGAGATGCGGCCCAAAGAGCTCGGCTTCATCGCCGGGATGGCAGCTTGGGAGGTCGGTGACATCGACAATGATTTGATCCATCGTGACACGGCCGAGGAGAGGGCAAAGGGTGCCGTTAATGAGCACTTGGGTGCCCTTTCCGGAGAGTGAACGGGGATAACCATCACCATAACCGAGGCCGAGGATGGCCGTCTTGGTATCGCGGGTGAGAATCGTGCGTCCATAGGAAACGCCGTGTCCTTGCGGGAGGTGGTTGACGACCGAGATCCGTGATTTGAGGGTCATCACAGGCTGGAGGCGTTCCTGATAACTTGCCATGGGAGAGATTCCGTAGAGGAGAAGGCCGGGGCGGACGAGATTTGTGGTGCGGCTTTGAAAACCGAGAAGGCCGGCGGAGTTGCTAAGATGGATATGAAAAGTGCCGGGTGGTTTTGGAATGCTTTCCACCAGCGAGTCGAAGAGTTCGAATTGGGAGCGGGTGAAGGCGGAATCTTCATCGGCAACCGGGAGGTGGGAGCCGACGCCGGTGAGTTTGATTCCGGGTGAGGTGGTCAGCTTTTCCAGAGCCTGGCCGAGTTGCTCCGGCAGGAATCCGCCGCGGCCCATCCCGGTATCGAGAGCGAGGTGGGCTTCGGTCGGTGTCGTTTTACCAAGTTGGTTAAAGTGCTCCATCTCTTCGAAGGAACACAGACACGGAGTCCAGCCGCGGGCGGCGATTTCCTCCCGCTCGGCCGGAAGGGTGGCCCCAAGAATGTAGGGGCGGGTTTTGATGCCTGCTTCAAAAAGGCGGCGGGCCTCACCGGCATTGGCGACGCCGAGAAAAGGGAGGTTTTCACGATCAAGAACCTGCGCCACTTTCTTGAGGCCGTGGCCATAGGCACCCCCCTTGATCACGGCCATCACGTTTTGACCGGATTGGTCTTTGGCAACCTGCAGGTTGTGTTGAAGGGCCGAAAGATCGATTTCGGCCCAAGCTCTTGGGGGAGACTCGGTCACGGGAGAACATTAAGTGGAATTTAGCATTTAGAGAAACCCAAATTCTCCGCTATGAAATGAACATGTCCGAGACTGTGAGCGACTACGAAAAACTGGGATCCTTTTATCTCGGCAAGGAGTATGACATCGATAAGCGCGAGATCACCGATGACTTGCTGCTCTACGATTCCAAAGATCTCGTGACGCACGGGGTGGTTCTGGGCATGACAGGTTCGGGTAAGACCGGTCTCTGTATCGGGCTACTGGAGGAGGCAATCATGGATAACATTCCGGCGATTGTCATCGATCCCAAGGGAGATATTTCCAACCTGCTTTTGACTTTTCCCGAGTTTCGCGGGGAAGATTTTCGTCCTTGGATCAATGAGGATGATGCCCGCAAGAAGGGCATGGATCCTGACGCCTACGCGGAAAAGACGGCTAAAATGTGGGAGAGTGGCATTGAAGGTTGGCACCAGTCGCCGGAGCGGGTGCGGCAGCTGCAGGCCAAGACTGAAATCAATATTTTCACACCCGGGAGCAAGGCCGGAATTCCGGTGTCGATTCTGAGCTCACTCGAAGTTCCTCCTTTTGAGGTGCTGGATGATGGCGAACTTCTTGGGGATCGCATCGAGTCCACCGTTTCCTCTTTGCTTTCTTTGGTGGGGGTCGATGCGGACCCGATCCAATCGCCCGAAGCGATCCTGTTGGGGTCGATTTTCAATCACTGCTGGGCCGCCGGGCAAACTCTCACGTTGGAGTCACTGATTCGGAATATTCAAAAACCGCCCTTCGATAAGGTGGGCGTGATTGATGTGGAGTCATTCCTCGATACCAAGGTGCGCCAGAAGCTGGCTCTGAAATTCAATGCGCTTCTCGCCAGTCCCGGATTTTCGTCTTGGTTGGAAGGGCCACCACTTGATATCCAGCGGATGATGTATACCGAGGACGGCAAGCCGCGGGTCTCGATTTTTTCCATCGCGCATCTCAGCGACACCGAGCGCATGTTCTTCGTTTCGCTCCTCTTTAATCAGATGCTTTCGTGGATGCGGATGCAATCGGGCACGACCAGTTTGCGGGCGCTTCTCTACATGGATGAGATTTACGGGTACCTGCCTCCGACCGCGAACCCTCCCAGTAAGAAGCCGTTGATGACGATGCTCAAACAGGCCAGGGCGTTTGGTCTCGGGATCTTGGTGGCGACGCAGAACCCGGTTGATCTCGACTACAAGGCACTCTCAAATATGGGGACGTGGTTCTTGGGGCGTATGCAGACCGAGCGCGATAAGGCGCGGGTGCTCGATGGTCTTGCCGGGGCGGCAGATGCCCAGGGAGGTGGCTTTAACCGGAAGCAGATGGAGTTGCTACTTTCGGGGCTCGATAGCCGGGTTTTCCTGATGAACAACGTGCACGAAGACGGCCCCGCTGTTTTTCACGTCCGCTGGGTCATGAGCTATCTTCGCGGTCCGCTGACACGACGTCAGATTAAGGTGCTCATGGACCCCAAGCGGGATCAATTTGAGACTCGAGCCGCAGCTCAATCATCGCCGGCGAATCCCATGGCGATGAGTCAGGCTACGATCAAGATTCCGAAGAACGAGAGACCTGTTTTGGGGCAGGGGGTCGAGGAGCATTTCGTGCCCTTTGCCGGAGAAGTCGATGGTGTGACATACCAACCCGCACTTTTACGTGAGGCTCAAGTGCACTTCACCTCCCGCAAGGCCGGGTTGGAAGGATCCCGATTGGTGCGCTTTGTGAATCCAATGGGAGGGAAGGGGATCGATTGGTCCACTGATTGTGTCTGCACCGTTCCCATCAAGTCACTGCTCGATGATCCGCGTGAAGGAGCTGATTTTGCGGAGTTGCCGGGCTATGCGATGAACAAGAATAATTATAAGCCGGTGGAGGAGGAGTTTGAGGATTGGGTCTACCGCAAGGAGCGGGTCCAACTTCTCTTCTCACCACTTTATGACATGTATTCGCAACTCGGTGAGTCCGAAGGTGATTTCCGGGCACGGCTCAGCGTGAAAGGTCGGGAGGCCAGAGATGAAGCGGTCGATAAAATGCGTGGCCGCTATGCCTCGAAGCTTAGGACGAAGGGCTCTCAGCTTGACCGGGCTGAGTTGGCTCTGAGCAAAGAAGAGGCAGAAGCCAGTAGCTCGACCTGGCAGGCTGGAACCTCAATTCTGGGAGGTCTGCTCGGTGGGCTATTTTGTCGTCGCAAATCACGAAGCAGCGGGGTGGCCAGTGCGACGCGCGCGATGAAGCAGCGCCGGGACGTCGGGATCGCGAAGGATAAGATCGAGATGATTTCCAATGATCTCGCTGAACTTGAAGCCGAGCTTGCAGATGAAATTCGCGAGCTCGAGGAGAAGTTTGACGCCTTCACCACGGACCTCGAGCCGGAGCCGATCAAGCCTTATAAAAAGGACATCGATGTTCGCTCGGTCTCCCTTTTGTGGCTGCCTTACGATGCCGATCAAAATCCAGTCTGGTAAATCATGAAACTCGAAGATTTAAAATTTACGACCGAGGAAGAAGTGATGTTCTTCGACACCGACTGTGGTGGCGTCGTTCACAATATTGCCTACCTCCGCATGATCGAAACCTGCCGGACCAAGCTGGCAGGTGAGATGGGGATGGACCTGATCACGATGTCAAAGACCCGGCTCTTCCCCGTGGTGGTGCGTACCGAAATTGATTATAAATTACCCGCGCGGCTCGGCGACCATCTTGAGATCCACGGCCATGTCAGTGAGATCGCAAAAGTGAAATTTTGGTGTGAGTTTACCTTGGTGAGGAAAGGTGAGACCCGCCCGCTCATCAAATGCCGCCAAGCCCTCGCGCTGGTTCAAATGCCGGAGGGGAAGCCACAGCGACTTCCTGATGAATGGAAAGAGTTCATTGTAGATTGATTGGGTTCGCGATGAGTGTGGAAGACATGAAATGGTCGCCAATCTTGTGGCGTCATCCTCGAAGCGAAGGGATTTCAGACGTGTTTTCTGCTCAAATTTCTGACTTTTACGGTGATCTTTACTTGCCGCGATCCCAGCCCCTCGCGGGGAATTTCTTCTGAAAACATCATGAATGCTGTAACGTTGGGGTGTTCCGATTGGTATCCAGCAGCCACTCCCTCCCGAGACCCGGACGATGCCATTTAGAAAGAAAGAAGACCCGGCCGAGCTGCAGGTCTATGTCTCCCTGATGACGAAAAATCAGGGCAACCTGCGTGCCTTCATCATCTCGTTGATGCCAGGCAGCCCGGACGTTGCCGATGTGCTGCAGGAGACGAATGCCGTGCTCTGGCAGAAACGCCACAAGTTTGAGATTGGCACGAATTTCCTCGCCTGGGCATTCAAGATTGCGCGCTATGAGGTCATGCATCAGCGCGATCGCACCATTCGCGATCACCGGCTTGTGTTTTCTGCGGAAATGGTCGAGATGTTAGCTGAGATGGATCCTTTGGAGGAATCAGATGAGGAAGTTATGGTGGCACTTGATGCTTGCCTTGCCAAACTGACGGAAGAGCAACGCCAACTGGTCGAGGCGCGCTACACGCCAGGCAGATCGCTGGAGCAACAGGCGGAACAGATCGGCAGCTCACCCGGTAGCCTGCGCGTCGCGCTGCACCGTATCCGCACGGGCCTCAAACACTGCATTGAACTCAACATTTCCAGTCGATCCGCATGAACCCGTCAGATCTGGAGTCGAAAATTTTGCAGATGCTCGACGGCGAGCTTCCCGCCGGGGAGGTCGCCGCACTCGAGGTGGAGTTGCTGGCGAATGCCGGGTCGCGCGGGAGCTATCAAGAACTCGTGCGCCTGCACTCGACTCTGGAGGTTCGGCACGAATCACGCGCGACCATCGCGAATACGAAGATCGTTCCGATCGAGCGGATCATGGCCCGCCAGCGCAAACGCATCGTAAAAGTCGTCCTCGGTGCAACCGCCGCGATCGTGCTCGTCTCGGTGATTGTCTTGTCGCTGATGAAGGTTCCGGATGCTCCGATCGCTAGCTTTCGCACCTCCCCGGGCTCGCTCTTCACCATAACGCACGAGGTCGCGGATGGCGAAGAGGCCCCCGTGGGGCAGGAGCTGGCTGTCGGTTCAAGGCTGTTCTTGCAGAGAGGGACGTTGGAAGGGGGGTTCCAATCCGGAGTGCGGGTGGTGGTCGAGGCACCCTGCGATCTACGGGTATTGGCCGGGGATCGGGTCGCGCTCGGTGAGGGCGTCGCCTGGTTTGAGGTTCCGGCGAAAGCGATCGGATTTTCGGTCGAAACCGAACAGCTCATGGTCATCGACCTCGGGACGGCTTTCGGTATCAGGGCTTTAGCGGGGGAGGGCCACGAGGTTCATGTCACCCGGGGCGCGGTCGAGGTGACCTCCCGCGTCGAGGGCGGCGAAGCGCAGACCCTACAGGAAGGCGAGGCGCGGCGGGTGGACGCTTTGGGCGGACTGCACGAGATTACATTTAATGTCGATGGGTTCACGGTCGCTCTCTCAGAGAGCGACGGTCTGGTAGGTTATTGGGAATTCGAGACCGATTCGGTTGGCCTCACCCCTGACTCATCGGGGAACGGGCACTCGGGACGCCTCCAGGGAAGTGCTGAAATTGTCACCGATAAAGAGCGGGGGAATGTAATCTCGCTTTCCGGCTTGAGATCAAGGGGGGATGCGGTCGATATCGATTTAATTAGGGAAATCCCGACTCTCCTCGCGCATCGCGGTGCAACACTCACCGCTTGGATTAAGCGGAATTCGGACGACTCCGCCGGGCACTGGTTCGGCTATATCGTTGGCCTTGGCGCCAGTGGTGATATTCCGGTGGTGTCGCTCGGGATCAGCGACGCGTCCGGATTTGTGACCGGTTTTATTGAGGGTGAAACTGAGGATTCGGATCAGGTTATGGTGGTTGGAGACACCGCAGTGGTAGACGGAGAATGGACACACGTCGCCATCACCTATGACCGTGTGAGCAACGAGGCGATCACCTATGTCAACGGGGTCGCGCAGGGTTCGCCGACCGACATTTCAATCGTGGGCGACGGTTCCTTGGATTGGCGTTTTGGAAGGATCGGTAGGAATCTTGATATCACCAAGACCAATGACCATTACTTCGGGGGTCTTCTCGATGATGTGCGCATCTATGATCGGCCGCTGAGGTTGGACGAGATCCGCGCGCTCTCTCGCTAGCTGGCTTTTGCCCTCTTGGGGGTGGAACTCGCGACGAAGTTTCTTGGAGCAAGGTTGTAACGTTTCGACCCTCTGTTTGGTTTCTTAATGAAATCGCCAGACCTACCCGGTTCGGTCTCTCAACCTTAATAGAAAACATCAGAAAAATGAAATTCAGCACGCAATCCACGCTAAAAACACCATGGAAGGATCTCAAGTTGACCGGTTCACGCTCCGCCTCCGCAATCGCGGCCGGGATCGTGTGCCTCTCCATGAATCCAGCTTCTGCCGCCACGACCGCCTACCGTAATCTGGTCCTCGGCGACAATCCCATCGTCTATTACGAATTTGATGAGGCCAGCGGAACCACTGCGGCCAACTCCGCCACGACGGGCGCGACCTATGACGGAACATTCAACACGGCGGGTGGAGCGGTGACGGTCGGGCAGACAAGCTTCGTCGGGGGCGGGACAGCCTACGACTTTGGCGGCGGCTTTGTTGGATCGGCGTCTGCTTTGACGGGTTCGCTGACCGAGTGGACCGTGGAGGCGTGGGTGAACTATGACTCGGCGAAAACAAGCGCGTCCAATATTCTCTCCAACGACCAGGGTGGCTGGAACAACGATGTCCTTTTCGGCATCGGTGCCGAAGGAGGGAGCCAGGGCGTCTCCGCCGGCAGTGTTGGCCTGATCCACCAGGGCAACCCGGGATCGGTCCGCGACTTTGTGGGATCTGCCCTTGCCGCCAATGAGTGGCACCATGTTGTGATGACCGGTAGCACCACAGCAGGTGCCCTCTCGCTATACATCGATGGGGTGTTGGCAGACTCGAACACCTCGCTCACCAACGGGATCACCTTCAATGGTGCGGGTGGCTTCGGTGCATCCCCCAACCTGACGGTCGGTGCGGCGCGCCCAAATAGCAGTGACGCAGGCTACCGCCCTTACGACGGGCTTCTCGATGAGGTAGCAATCTACGATTCGGTGCTCACGCCAACTCAAATTAGTGCACACGCGAACATTTCGATTCCGGAGCCGGGAAGCGCATTGCTCCTGTCATTGGGTGGACTGGTGTTATTGCGCCGTAATCGCCGGTAAATTCGGTTCAAAGGACATTCCTAATTCACTTGTATTCCTATCATGAAACACCACGTCATTCTTTGGCTTGCCGGAGGGCTTTGTCTCACTGCGGTGACACAAGCCGCCGCGCCCGCCTATCGAGCCGCCGTTTTGGCGGACAGCCCCATCGTTTACTACGAATTCGATGAAACCAACGGTACAACCGCGGCCAATTCCGGTTCCACGGGCGCGGCGAACGACGGCACCATCGGAACGGATGGCGGAGCAGTGACAATCAACCAAGCGAGTTTCGCGGGGGGCGGAACCTCCTATGATTTTGGGGGCGGTCATGTCCTGGCGGCGGCGCTGCCGTCCTCGTTGACCGAATGGTCTATCGAAGCGTGGGTGAATTGGGATCCGGCGAAAACCTCCGCGTCCAATCTCTTTGGAAACGACCAGGGAGGCTGGAATGACGATGTCCTCTTCGGCATCGGAGCCGAGGGCGGGACAATGGGGGTTCCCGATAGCAGTATCGGCCTCATTCAACAAGGTTCTCCGGGCACCACTCGTGACTTTGTCGAGAGTCCCATGACCGATAGCGAGTGGCACCACGTCGTCGTCACCGCCAGCACCACGAACAGCGAACTCATCCTCTATGTCGATGGGGTGGAGGTGGCAAAGAATGAGATTCCCAACAACGGCCTCACCATAAATGGCGGCGAGAACGGCGATCCCGATACCATCGGCACCCCCTTTATCTCCGTGGGTGCGGCAAGAAGTGTTGTCGATGGGGGTTATCGTTCTTTCGACGGATTGATCGATGAGTTCGCAATCTACGGAACGGTCCTGGATGCGGATGCCATTTTGATCCACTACACGGCTGGTGTTTCAGCCCCTCTCATCAACATCACCAATATCGACTTCGATAGCGGGAGCGACACCGTGAGCATCACCTGGACATCGGAGCCGGGCCGGACTTACGGCCTGTTCTATTCGCAGGATTTGATCGATTGGGGAGCCGATATCGAGGACAGTATTCCGTCGCAGGGGGATACCACCGTTTTCGAATTTCCCAACCCCGTTCCCGAAGCCACCAGGATATTCTTCCGCGTCGAGCCCGCGGAGTAGTTGGCGCGGCGTGTTGAGCAAGTTTGGGGGATTCGATCGATAATGAATAAACAACGCAGAATGAATAATCTTAGATGGCCACTGTGGACCTATGCCGCCGGGGTCCTATCTCTTGCAAGCGCTTCTGATGGAGGTACGGCCTCCTATCGGGATGCGGTGTTGGGGGACAACCCGATCATTTACTACCAGTTCGATGAAACCAACGGAACAATCGCGGCTAACTCCGGTTCCACGGGCGCGACGAATGACGGCACCATCGGGACGGCTGGCGGAGCGGTGACAATCAAGCAAGCGAGTTTCGCACAAGGCGGAACCTCCTATGATTTTGGGGGCGGTCATGTCCTGGCGGCGGCGCTGCCGTCCTCGTTGACCGAATGGAGCATCGAAGCGTGGGTGAATTGGGACCCGTCGAAAGCCTCCGCGTCCAATCTCTTTGGAAACGACCAGGGAGGCTGGAACGACGATGTCCTCTTCGGCATCGGAGCCGAGGGCGGGACAATGGGGGTTCCCGGTAGCAGTGTCGGCCTCATTCAACAAGGTTCTCCGGGCACCACTCGTGATTTTGTCGAGAGTCCCATGACCGACAGCGTGTGGCACCACGTCGTCGTTACCGCCAGCACCACGAATAGCGAACTCATCCTCTATGTCGATGGGGCGGAGGTGGCTAGGAACGAGATTCTCAACAACGGGCTCACCATAAATGGCGGCGAGAACGGTGATCCCGGCACCATCGGCACCCCCTTCATCTCCGTGGGTGCGGCAAGAAGTGTTGTCGATGGGGGGTATCGTTCTTTCGACGGGTTGATCGACGAATTTGCGATCTATGGAACGGTCCTGGATGCGGCTGCCATCCTCAGCCATTATGCCGCTTCCGGTGAAACACCACCGGAACCTCCAGATCCACCGGACCCGCCGACTTCATCGGGATTTGGATTGGAAGTGAGTGAATACGCCCCCGGCGGCAGTGACCCGGCAACCTTTAACTGGGCGACACACATTGCCTTTGGACCGGAAGGCCAGGAGATCGTCACCGACCTGAAAAACAACCGCTTCTTGTATCGCGACGGTCCCGGCGCCGCGCTCCAAGTATCGCCAATCCCGGTCAGAGGCCAACACTCGGTCGTCTACAATCCCGCAGATCGTCTCTATTATGCCAACGACACCGACAATAATCGGCTGATCGCCTTCGCCGATCTCTCGAGCGCAACGATTGCGGCTCAGACCAACAACATTTTGGGCGTTCCCTTAAATCGTCCGCACGACATTGTCATCGATCCCGCAACCGGCTGGATTTATGCGCTCAATCCCAACTCGGGACACGTCTTTCGCTTTTCGGCAATCGGCCAAAACGAGAGCGTTCTCCCGCTTGGCGGATCCCTGAGCGGTTACGCGCGGAGTTTGACCTTCGCCAACGGCCGCTTGTATGTCATCGGCTCTGCGGCAGGTCGCATTGTTGAGGTGGTCGACTGGGATACCGGGGAGGTCAATGTCTACAATAGCTTTGGCAAGATTCGCAATGCCTCTGCCGGATCATGGAGCACGACCGGATTGGTTCTCAATGACGCCGAGTTTTTCAATGGGTTCTGGTATGCCACCAGTTATTTTTCAGCAACCCACGCCGGAGGCAGCGATCCCAACGAGAACAAATTCATTCGCTTCGCGACACTCGCAGACTTCGTCTCCGGGAATTGGGAAGATCTCAGCAACCTCGTTCCCGATGGATTCACGCCCTACTTTCTCACGGTCCAGGGAAACAGCCTCTACCTCGCCGTCTTCGCTCACGGGAATATTGCGGGAGACGATGTCATCCTTCGTCTGACCCCGACCGGCCCGATCTCAATCACTGACATCAAGCATAGTGCCGTTGCCGACACGACCACCCTGACTTGGGGATCGAATGAAGGTGAAGTGTTCGAGGTTAGCAAGAGCCTTGATCTCGACTCCTGGGTCGTTGTTCAGCCCCAGATCGCTGCCGCTGCCGGCCCTGCCAAGACGACCACCGCCATTGTGGATACCGAGGCCTCCGAGTCACAGGTATTCTACCGGGTCGGTCGTGTCTCCGAGTAAAAATAATCGCTCTCTCAACAGCCTCTTTCGGCCCCCTCAGCTCTTGTGAAACTCGAGCGCTGGGTCCCGTTTCATCGATGTCTTTCCCTGGGCGCGTCGGGGAGGGACTGGCTGCCGGAATTTGCTTTTGGCTTGAGTGAAGACGATTGGATGGGGGGCGCGGGCGTCCCGCCCCTTTTTGCAAGGATTCTATTGAAGCCTGACCGAGAGTCTATCGACGCCTGCTGCCCATGAGTCCAAATCCAAGAAGGGCCGCCAAGGGCAGGACACTGGAAGGCTCCGGAATTGATGTCAGGCCCACCGAAAATGTTAGTACATCGTCTGGATGATCCCCAGACATAACGAGGGATGACCCGGGCGTGAGTCCCAACCCGGCTAAATCACCGGCGACCACGATTTCAAAATCATCAGGATGCCATGAAGTGGCCTCCTTCTCGTAGCCAGATATTTCTGAGTTTTGTTGATGATCGGCA
>CAJXVQ010000103.1 GCA_913060685.1 uncultured Verrucomicrobiales bacterium | reverse complement strand
CCTGCGGCTGCACCACGAGGTTGCTCACTCCCATCGCCTCAAGTTTGCGGTGCAGGTAGTAGCCGAAGGCCCCGGCCTCGTAACAGGTACGAACCTCGCCAGCGAGCTTCTGCTGTTTGGCCACGAAGTGCAGGAGGCCATCAAGCTCCATCTTCTGCACCGGTTGCGGCGTGGCCCCGTCCAGTTGACGAGCCACGTAATACCACTTCGAGTGGGCATCGATACCGAGTTTGATCGTATCGTAGGATTTGGTTGTTTCTGTTTTTTTGTCTTTCATAACGGTTGTCAGTTTGGAGGATTCCACCCCCACCTGACAACCCATGTCATCTAGCAACCCAGCGATGAAACGGAACGCGGGACGCCAGCTTCATAAGAGTCAGTCGAGTCATCGTTAGTCGTTAGTCGTTTTGACTTCTTCCCTCTCCATGAGATTAACATCTCAACTTGTCCGAGCATCTTTATGTGGTGTTGCTATGATGCTGACGTCGTTATTTGTTATGGCAGATGCCATTCCGGAATACCGCAAATCAGAGGGGCCTGTTTCAGCAAACTTGAAGGGCCACCCTACCGCCACGGATGGCATTGGTACGGTTCCTGATAGTTTGCTTCATCAATATGATCCGTTTGCGGTATTGCCCAGAAAGTGGTTACCTGGATTACGGGAAAAATACATTCCGAAAACGGACCAGCCCTTTATCGATGAAATGAATTTTTCGATCCGTCCCCGATTTTACTATTTTTACCGGGATATTCAAGATGGTGGCGTTCGGGAGTCTGCGGCATTTGGGGGGGAATTAGGGTTCGAGAGTGGTTGGTATAACGATTGGTTTCGTATTGGTCTGACTGCGTATACCTCACAGAAACTCTACGGGCCCAGTGATCGGGATGGTGCCGGGTTGTTGGCTCCGGGGCAGCAGAACTATACTGTGTTAGGGGAAGCCTACGCGGATATCAAATTTAGTAATTCCTTGTTTCGTGCTGGTCGCACGCGCATCGATATCCCGTATATCAATGGCAACGATTTTCGAATGACTCCCAATACGTTTGAAGCGGTTGGTTTCCGAATCGGTGAGATTGAAAACCTTCAGTTAGGTTTAGGGCATGTTTTTACGATTAAAACCGGGACCTCAACTGATTTCGAAAGTATGTCAGATGTAGCGGGTGCTAAAGGGGAGGATCAAGGGGTGACTGCTGTTTCTCTGCGGTATAATTTTTCAGAGGATAACTATATCGCGTTATCCGAGCAGTATGGCTGGGACATGTTCAATACACTTTATCTGGAGGGGGAAAAACTGATCGAGCTATCAGATCGTTGTCGAGTCCGGTTTGGGGCGCAGTTTACTGATCAGCGTAGTGTCGGGGACGAACTATTAGGTTCCTTTAGCACACAGTCGGCAGCGGTAAAGGCCGCAGTGCAGTACTGTAATCTAACCAGTTCCATTTCGTATCAATGGACCGCAGGAAGCCATGGTTTTCTGAAACCTTGGGGCGGAACTCCGGCTTATCATTCCTCAATCATCCGGGATTTTGATCGGGCCGGTGAAGAGTCGTTTCGCCTGGGTTTCACTTACGATCTGGAGCCTCACGGGCTTGAGGGGATTTCGATCGATACAAGCTGGGTCATCGGTAACACTCCTGATCGCGGTCGTCATGCTTCTCCCGATCAGCAGGAGTTTGGTTTCACCATCGATTATCGACCATCGGTTGATCTCTTGGAAGGTGTGTGGTTTCGCGCGCGTTATGCCAATAACCCGATTGATGGCGGCGCAGACCTTGAGGATATTCGCTTCATTCTCAATTACTCCTACGATTTTTAGATTGAGTAGGTCTCATACCATTCTCCCAATTATATTGTCGGAATGATGGCTTTAATGAGAGCTTCCTGAAAAAGCCCCCGGAGCCTGATTTTCAGTTTTTTCCAAATAACCCCCTAATTGTTTCCTCAGGCCAAACTGGCCCGATTTCGCCTGTGATGAGGTCGTAATTTCGTGGAAAATAATTTTCACGAAAAGCGGAAATGCTTTGGCCCGAAACGCGAATCAGGAGCACGCGGGTTGCCGGTCGATGGAGCGGACTTGTTCTCCTTACGTGATTTGAAATCACAGGTCTTGGAGCAGGTGTCATTTTTCTGACAGGCATAAAATGGATCCTAAAAGGAATTCCATCTTTCGACACGGCCTGTGCCGTAGAAGATAATTTACCGGTGCCGGATTTCGTGATCGATCCTCGCCTGGGTCCCTAATTTCTTGTTAGAGTGGCAAAATGAAAATCATGAAACTGCTTCTTCCCGCCTCTGTCGTGGTGGCCGTTCTGCTTGCGAGGGCAGCTGACGATGGTCAGGCGGTCACTCTTAACGCCAAGCGAGTGGTTCAGGCACTCGAGGTGTTGGGCAATCCCCTTTCGAAAGAGGAGGTGGTAAAACTTCAAGGCGGCGAAGTGGAGCAGGTGGAGGCCGTTCTTGATCCCTATTGTCTGGCGGTGGTGACCATCAACCCGGAGTCGCGGGTCAAGGCAGTGGCCGGCGAAGCCAAGCCTGTTTTGGTTGAGGCCGGTTGGAGTATTTTTTTGATCAAAGTCATCAATGAAGCCGGGGTGACCGCACCATTGCGGGTGGGAAGTGCCCAGGCTGCTCCTTTGGCGGGCTCCCAAAAATCGGAGCTGAAGGATCGCTGGCTGGATCTGGCGATGTTCCGCAGACGGCCTCTTTCTCCCACTTTGAGTGGTGCCAGTATCGATTACCGGGTGATTCAATTGTATTCCCGCGATGCCGGAAAAAGGGCGGCGGTCATGACTTTTGACGTGGGACAGGGAACCCAGGACTTGGGTTTCCGAAGCGATTTGCTTGTCAATTTTGACTGCCGGCCGTCTCTCGATCTCACGCTCGGAGTTCTCGACGAAGATGGCAAGCCAACGACGGCGGCCTTTGAAATTCGGGACAAGCAAGGGCGCGTTTATCCTTCGCAAGCGAAACGATTGGCCCCTGATTTTCACTTTCACCCCCAGATTTATCGGGCCCATGGAGAGACGGTAAGACTGCCGGAAGGAGAATATCACCTCAGGAGCACGCGGGGCCCGGAATATCTGGCCAGTCAGCAAACGTTCACAATGGCAGACCGGGCGCGTGATTTGAAGGTGGAGTTAAAACGCTGGGTCGATCCGGCGGCGCGCGGATGGTGGAGCGGCGATCATCATATTCATGCTGCTGGTTGTGCCCATTACAACAAGCCGACCGAAGGAGTCCATGCACCGGACATGATGCGGCATATCCTTGGCGAGGATCTCAAGGTGGGGGCGAACCTCACCTGGGGACCGTGCTTCGATTATCAGAAGCAATTTTTCACCGGGAGCGAGGACAAGGTTTCCACCTATCCCTATCTGCTGCGCTACGACATCGAAGTCTCCGGCTTTGGCTCCCACCAAAGCGGCCACCTGTGTCTTCTGCAATTGAAAGATCAGATGTATCCGGGCGGGGATTCCAAAGACCATTGGCCCACGCTTTGTCTCAACACCCTTCGCTGGGCCAAGAAGCAGGGTGCGGTGGTCGGCCCCGCGCATTCGGGCTGGGGACTGGCATGCAAGAGTAACGAGCTCCCGAATTACGAGATCCCACCCTTCGATGGGATTGGCGCGAACGAGTATATCGTGGACGTGACGCATCAGGTTGAGGGACCGAAAGGCAACCTTGTCCCCGCGGTCGATTTTCTCTCAACCGTCGATACCCCGATGGTTTGGGAACTGAACATCTGGTATCACACCCTGAACGTGGGATACCGCACGCGGATCAGCGGAGAGACTGATTTCCCGTGCATCTACGGGGAGCGGGTTGGCCTGGGGAGAAGCTATGTGAAAGTGGATGGGAAACTGACTTATCAAAAGTGGTGCGAAGGCATCCGGGCGGGTCGGAATTACGTCGGCGACGGACGCAGTCATCTCATGGATTTTTCAGTTGGTGGTGTAGCAGTCGGGGTGGAGGGAAGTGAGTTGCAGTTGGCGAAGCCTGGCAAAGTCGTTGCGAGGGTCGATTTTGCGGCGTGGCTGGATGAGAAGGTCAATCCGATTGTTCAAGGCAAAGGCCAGCAGGAAAAACCCTATTGGCATATCGAGCGTGCACGTGTGAAAGATTCACGGATGGTTCCGGTGAAATTGCTCGTCAATGGCCGGCCGGTTGCGCAGAAGAATGTCGCGGCCGATGGCGAAATACGCGAGGTAAGTTTCGAGGTCCCGATTGAGCGCAGCAGTTGGGTGGCGATGCGGGTGCTCGGGAGTTCGCATACCAATCCGGTGTGGGTCGTGGTGGACGGCGAACCAGTCCGGACTTCGAAGCGGAGCGCACAATGGTGTCTCGATTCAGTTGATCAATGTTGGAGCCAAAAAGAGCGATTTATTGCCAAGGCCGAATTGGCCGACGCAAAGGCCGCATACGCCCATGCCAGAAAAGAGTATCGCAAGCGACTTGCGGAATCCACGGTGGATTAGGTTGCTACGACTTGCTCACCGGAGATTGGCAAGCCCTGTGTATCCTGAAGGTGGGGTTTCGCGCCAAAGGCGGACGAATGCGTCGTAGAATTCCTTTCTTTCTCATTCGTCTCTTTTCAAATGCGGAGAGGTAATCCTCGTCCGACCCGGCCATTTCGGTCGGCAAAGGGTTCAGCGATTCAAAGTAGGCGCTGCGGAGGGAGATCTGTCATGATTCCGTCATGTAAATCAGGTAGAGTTTTCCAAGAATGACCAAGCGACTACCCATGATTAAAATCATCTTAAAACTTATGATCGTGGCGTGTTGCCCCCTGCTTTGGGGACAACACCAAACCACCACCTTCACCGAGCCTTATATTGACGGGAAAATCCCGTATGTCGTCGAGATTCGGGAAGTCTCTCTCGCTCCTGCGGCTTTGCCGGCCATTCATTCCTTCGCGACGGGTGAGTGGGACGGCCAGTGGGTCGTTCTTTCCGGGCGAACCAGTGGTCTGCACGGGATGACCGGGCGGGATGGCTTCGATCCGGTCTTCGAGAATCGGGATGTCTGGGTGATCAATCCCACAACCAAGCAGTCCTGGAAAAAATCTTTGGAAAGCTCTCCTGCCAGCGGATTGACTCAGGACGAAGTGGACAGTCTCTCGGGCACCAACACTGAATTCTATCAGGATGGTGAGACGCTGATTCTAGTGGGAGGCTATGGCTACAAGCGTTCGGTGTCGGACCATGTCACGTATGACCGGATCTCGGCAATCGACCTCCCGGGTCTCATTTCCTGGGTCAAGGCTCCGGCCGGAACTGAAGTGACCCGGGCGACGGATCACATTCAACAGGTGATCGATTCCTACTTTCAGGTCACGGGTGGGGCTCTTGAGAAGATCGGTGATGAGTATCAGTTGATCTTCGGGCAAAACTACCGGGGACGTTACCGACCACACTTTAATGGAATCTACACCCGCCAGGTCCGACGTTTCAAAACGACGAATGCGAACGGTATCTTTGCGGTGCCTTCTGCTTCCAAGATCGCGACCACTCCTTCCGATAACTATCGCCGTCGCGATCTGAATGTGGTGACTGTTCTTGAGCGAAACGGGTTGAACAACTTCCTCGAAAAGGCCCTGGTTCTTTCCGGTGTCTTTACTCCCGACGATGGCGCTTGGACGACACCGGTCGTGGTTGGTCCCGGAGGAAATGTCACCATGAGCAATCCTGCTTCGCCAACGACCTTGAAGCAGGGATTCCAAGTTTACCACAACGCCAAGTGCACGCTTTTTGACCGTGGTTCGAGCGAGTCCCATACTTTGCTTTTCGGCGGACTCACGGTCCTTGAGCTGGATCCTGTTTCGAACACTTTTGTAAGAGATGACCAGGTTCCCTTCACCAATCAATGCAGTCTTGTCGTGCGGGATTCGAGCAGTCAGCTCTCCCAATACTGGCTGCCGACCCGATTCCCCGAGATCAAAACGGATGGAAAGGAAATACGCTTTGGCACCAATGCTGAGTTCTACCCTGCTCCCGGCATTCCCAAGCTGCACCACCGGGTGATTGACCTCACGGCAATCGCTGCGCCGACCGTCATCGGGCATATCTTTGGTGGATTGATCGCCGATGCTGGCAACCGGGGCAACACAGGGGCGAGCGGCCGCGTGTTCGAAGTCGTCCTCACTCCCGATGTCGGTGAGCCCGATTTGGGGATTAGTCAAAATCCTTCGCCCCAATTGACTTGGTCCGCCGAAACCGGGCGAAAGGATTTGATCGAGACCTCGTCCGATTTTGAGATATGGAGCGAGTTCGCGCTTCCTTCCGACGGCACCTCGTTTTGGCCAATCCCTCTCGATGCTGAAAAGGCGTTCTTTCGACGTCATTCCTCGGCGGTGACGAGTCCGTGAGCTTATTTCCCCGTCTTTCGACGAACGCAAATCACAAACTGCTCTCCGTCCTCGTGCTTCTTCAGTGAGGCCGTGGCATGAAAGCCCATGTCATGGGCGCAGGCTTGAACAAGCGAGAGGCCGAGCCCACTATGATTGCTGTCGCTCCGTGAGCCATCGGCCCGCCAGAAGCGCTCAAACATTTGCCCGACGTCCCCGGTGGAGAGCCCGTCAACCGTGTTGCAAAGTGCGATGCCATCTTCGCAGAGGTCAAAATGAATGGAACCTCCGACAGAGGTGTAGTCGACGGCATTTGAGAAAAGGTTGGCAAGGATGTGCTTCCAGAGTTCGAATTTTCCCCGGACGGTGGCATCATCGGGACAGTGGATTTCCGTCTTCAGTTGCCGGGCTTCCGCCCGTTCTCTGAGGAGCGCCCAGGTCTCGGCGACAAGAGGAGCGAGGAGGACGGATTCCACCGGAGAACTGCCGTCCGAATTCTCCAGGTGAGCAAGCTCAAGCATGGTGTCGACCACGCGGTGCATCCGCATGTTAATCTCACGAGTCGCGATGAAAAACTCTTCGTTTCGCTCCTCCGGCCATTTCGCGGCGAGGTCCAGCTTGGTGCGCATTTCTGCGATGGGCGTCCGCAGTTCGTGGGCGAGGTCGGCACCAAAGCGACGCTCTCGCAAAAACCCTTTTTCCACCCGTTCCATGAGGCTGTCCAAGTGGAAGACGACGGGCGTTAACTCCAGCGGTTCCTTGCCGGTGGAAAATCTCGCGTCAAGGGAAGAGGGATCAACATTCGAAACTGCCGCCGCCAAGTCATCGAGTGGCCGCAGGCTATTGCGAAGTGCCATCCTCAGCAGGAACGCCATTCCGGCAATTATCACCAGGCCAGTTCCGGTGATCCCGAATAGGGTGGTCTTTAAGCGGGCATCCGCGTCCGAGAGATCGCGGGCGACGACAATGATCACGGCCATGGGACCACCACCACTACCACCGGCATGGGCCGGCCGGCCGGATTCCGGATCGGCGTCATTGAAGTGACCCGCGCCGAAAGTCATGCCCACCGTGCGCAGGCGAAGCTGTGAGGGGAGCACGAGAGTCTGACGGTCGATGGCTTCGCCCTTGGCTTCCGGCAAAGGGAGATCGAATTCGGCAAGGTGTTTGGATTTCGCAAGAAGCTTGCCGTCGAGGTCCCAAACTTGATAGAACACGCCTTCTTCGGACAACAAGGAAGCAGGCGCGCGCTCACGATTTCCTCTTCCCCGGCCGGGGCCGGGGCCACGTGACTGCGAACGCTGGTTCATGCGGATCATACGTATGAAGACCATGTTTTCGGAATCGATCGCGGCAAAGGTTGCGCTCCGGTGGGTCCGATAAACGACGACTCCGCCGACCAGCCAGACTGCGGCGAGTCCGGGCAGCATCCAAGCTGAGATTCTGCGGCGAATGGAAATCATAGCGCGGGGATCTGAAAGAAGTAACCCTGGCCTCGGCGCGTGCAGATGATCTCACTCCCGTCCGGTCCAAGTTTATTGCGAAGGTGGTAGACAGTGGAGTCGATGACATTGCTCATCCGTGAGCCACTCTCGTCATAGAGGCGCTCCTCGATTTGCATGCGGGAAAGAACCTTGCCAGGTTCGAGCATCAAAAGGGACAGCAGCGCGTATTCTCTCGCGGTGAGGTCCAGCGGCTTTCCGGATCGGCTGGCCTCTTTCGAATTGGTGTTTAATTCCAAGTCCCCCGCGGTGATGACAGGAGAATGTTGACCGTGGCCACGGCGGCAGAGGGCGTCCACCCGGGCGAGGAATTCGGCGAGATCGAAGGGTTTCCCCAGATAGTCGTCCGCGCCTTTGCGTAAGCCCTGAACCCGATCGTCCACCGTATTTCTCGCGGTGAGAAGAAGGACGGGACTTTGGATGCCGGCCCGGCGCATTTCGGACAGGACGGTGAGGCCATCCATCTTCGGCATCATGATATCGAGGACGACGGTGTCGTAGGGACTCTCCTTCGCCATCCACAGGCCTTCCTCACCATCTTCCGCAACGTCGACCACATGTCCCGAGTGCCTCAGCGCTTTCGCAAGATCTTCCCGCAGGTGTTTGGAATCCTCAACGATGAGCAGTTTCACGATGCGAAGAGACTACGACAAATTGGGCCGAACGAAAATCCAGAAGGTTACGGTGCAGAGGCTTTCGTTGATTTTTCTACGGGTGCAGGAGCATCGCCTTTGGGGTTGCAACTTTTGCAGGCGGGTGCCTTGACCTTGGGGGCACCGGTTTTCTGACAGGCCTCGCAGGCCGGAGCCTTGGCTTTGACCGCGGGGGCTTTGGCTTTTTGGCAGGCCTCGCAGGCTGGTGCTTCAGTATTGGCGGCAGGGACCTTACATGAATTGCAACACCCGCCGCCTTGGCCCATTCCTTTTCCGCCCTGTCCCGGCATTTTAAAATCCGTTTCGTAAACGTATTTGGCGATGGCCGCGACCTGGGCCTCGGGAAGTGGTAAGGCGGGCATCACTCCGAAGCGGCGGACTGCTCCCGGCATCTTTGATTTGTGCGCGTCAGGCGTCTTGATCCAGGAGGAGACGGTCTTGATGAAGGCGTCTTGATCGAGAGATTGGTAGTGCATCTTTACCATCAGGAAGGGTGGTGCGAGGCGCGGTTGCCCGGCAACCCCATCTCCATGACAGGCGAGACAGTGGGTGGCGGTGAGTTCGGCAGGCGTGGCCGACTTTCCAAGCTGGATTTCGGCAGTTTGATCTTTCTTGCCAGGTTCGGCGGTGGCGAGGCCTGTTGCGGAAATCGCACTCAGGATTGAGATGATGATTGATTTGGTTCTCATAGCTTGTTGGGGGTGCGCCTTTCTGGCGTTCGCTGACAGATTGGAGAGTCCAAGATGACAGAAAGATGACGTGGGGAAAAAAGATCATGGCGTAACCCTTGGATCATGAGAAAACCTCTCAAAGGGTTCGCCTTAAAATCATCCTGTTCCTCTGTGCTAGCTGTGCGCCATAGCCCTCTTCGCCAACCTTTGCGGCGTTTCCTTCGCGACTGCTGACGAAGCGGCACCTCCGACCGCCGGGGAACTTGAGTTCTTCGAGAACAAAGTCCGACCTTTGCTGGTCGACAAGTGCTATCGCTTTCGTCGGGAGCATAGGTCGTTCAAACCGGTGATGAAAGCCGAACCACCGGGCGGGGATTCCAAAGACCATTGGCCCACGCTTTGCCTCAACACCCTTCGCCGGGCCAAAAAGCAGGGTGCGGAGGTCGGCCGGTTACGCAGAAGAATATCGCGGCCGATGGCGAAATACGCGAGGTAAGTTTTGAAGTGCCGATTGAGCGCAGCAGTTGGGTGGCGATACGGGTGCTCGGGAGTTCGCATACCAATCCAGTGTGGGTCCTGGTGGACGGCGGACCAGTCCGGACTTCGAAACGGAGCACACAATGGTGTCTCGATTCAGTTGATCAATGTTGGAGCCAAAAAGAGCGCTTTATTGCCAAGGCCGAACTGGCCGACGCAAAGGCCGCATACGCCCACGCCAGAAAAGAGTATCGCAAGCGACTTGCGGAATCCCCGGTGAACTAGGTTCTCACTGCTTGATTCCTGAAGTGCTTCGCTTCCCCAAATCCTTTCCCATAGGTATTGACGAAAGCTAAGTACGAATAAAGCCGGAATTTCACTAAGGAGGAGAACTTTATCCTTTCTTGAGAAGCAAATCCTTGAACTCCACAACCATCCCCTTGTCATGCAGTTGGAGTCCGATGAATCCCCTGCCAAGTTGTTGACCGTTCAGCTTGTCGGTGAACTCAGATGAGAGTTTGCCATTGATGAAAAACTGGAAATGATTCCCCCTCGCCACAATCCGGCATGCGTTCCAACCGCCCTTTTTGATCTCCTTCACCTGCACCGCGTTTTCGATCTTCGCATGGTGACCTTCCCCCTTTTCATCGATCACCAGCCTGGTCCCTCTCTGACACGGAAACTCTTTTCGCGTGTCCTTTCCAAAGTGAAAATCCCAGGCACCCAACACCCCGTCCCCAATTCCCACATGCCCGAGATCAGCGTGATACCCTTCGAAGGCACGCTTCCCAGTCGTATCCACCCTCGCACGCATTTCCACCCCCGTATTCCCCTTGGTCACCATGCGGTAACTGAACTTCAATTCGAAATCCGCCAAGGCCTCATCCCCGGTATAGATTAAGTAAACCTGGCGATTCTCCTTTCCTTCTCCCCGGATCACTCCGTCCTTCACCGACCACGCCGCGACCTTACCCTTCGGAGCCTCGCGCCAGCCAGCCAACGATTTTCCGTCGAACACCGAAACGAAGCCATCATTTGATTCTTCTGCGCTCACCAATTCGCAAAGGTAGAGGATTGCCAAAAAGATCCCTGAAAATTTCCGAGCCATCATTAACCTCACTAAGAACCGCCCCGACTACAAATACCAGCCGATTTGTAAAAAGTGATCCGTGGCTTAAGCAAAACCTACGGCACCACACATACAACCTCATGCCCTGGCCAACCCACCGACAAGCCCTCGCACCGATGGAGTTCTACCCGAAAAAGCAATTCCCAAAGTCTCATCCCCTTGGATCAAGGAAAATCCTTTAAAGCTGCTCACAATCGACTCATCATGTCGCGCGATGAAGAAGTCGTTCGCCATCTTCCTATTCGCAAACCTTTGCGAAGCTTCGTTCGTGGCTGCCGACGAGCCTACACCGCCGACCGCCGGGCAACTTGAGTTCTTCGAGAACAAAGTACGGCCCTTACTGGCCGACAAGTGCTATCGATGCCACTCGGCCGAAGCAAAAGAGAAAGGAAAGCTCAAAGCGGGCCTCTATCTCGATTCACTTTCCGGCCACCTAAAGGGAGGAGATTCCGGATCCGCGCTGACACCCGGTGATCCTGAAAAAAGCTTCCTCGTCGAAGCGGTCAACTACCGCAACGAAGACATGGAAATGCCTCCGAAGGGTAAACTGAACGACGAGCAAATCAAAATCATCACCGATTGGGTGCAAATGGGAGCCCCCTGGCCCGGAGCTGAAACCGCTGCTGCGATCGCCCCGACCAAACCCGAGGAAGCCTACGATTGGGATCGCTTCCGACGGGAGCATTGGTCCTTCAAACCGATGATTAAAATCGAACCACCGGGCGTAACGGACACGTCATGGCCCCGCTCCCCCATCGATCACTTCACTCTCGCAAAACTCGAAGCCGCGGGGCTCCAGCCAAACAACTCCGCAGAGAAACTCACTCTCATCCGACGGGCCTATCTCGATCTCATCGGTCTGCCCCCCACGTCAGAACAAGTTGAAACCTTTCTGAATGACTCCGGATCCGATGCCTTCGCGAAGATCGTCGACGAGCTGCTGGCCTCCGGGCATTACGGCGAACGCTGGGCGCGCCACTGGCTCGACGTCGCCCGCTACAGCGATGGCCTTGGCGGATTCGGCGACAACAAGGCGCTGCCCGATGCCTGGCGATATCGCGACTGGGTGGTCAATGCCCTGAATACCGACATGCCCTACGACGAGTTCGTGGCCCGCCAGATCGCGGGCGATGTCCTCGAGAATAATCCGGACCCGATCGCGACCGGATTCTTTGTCGTCGGTCCGAGCTACACTTCCGACGGCGGCGATCCGGAAGCACGGGCACAAGCAGAAGCCGAAACGCTTTCCGATCGGGTCGATACATTTTCCCGGGCCTTCCTTGGCCTAACGGCAGCGTGTGCCAGGTGTCACGATCACAAATTCGATCCCATCACGACGCAAGACTACTACGCCATCGCAGGCATTTTTAAAAACACCCGAAACGGCGAACACCCGCTTGTTCCCCAGGCTGTCGTCGATGAGTTCAAGAAGGGACAGGAGTCGATTAAAAATCAAAATAACGCGATCAATCACTATCTGAATGAGGAAGCGAAGCGACGCAAGATCGAGCGCAAGGACATCGAGAAATTATTGGAGGAAGGGCCTAAAAAGAAGGTCGCCGAAATGCGCGCCGAATTGGAGCGACTGAAAAAGACGGCTCCGAAGAAATACGAAATTGCTCACGTCCTTCAAGATTCCGGAAATAATGATATGCACGTCGCCCTGCGCGGTGACCTTCGCAAAAAGGGCGAGAAAGTCCCGCGTCGCTTCATCCAAATCCTCGCCGGAGAAACTCCGCCGCTCTACACTCACGGGAGCGGTCGGCGTGAGTTGGCTCAATCAGTCACCGCGCCTGATAATCCACTCACGGCACGCGTCATCGTGAACCGGGTCTGGCATTGGCACTTCGGCAAGGCCCTGGTGCGCACCCCGAGCAACTTCGGAATTCTCGGAGAGAAGCCCACACACCCACAACTGCTCGACTGGCTCGCCAGTGATTTCATCGAACACGGCTGGTCGCTCAAACGCCTGCATCGCCAGATCATGCTGACGTCCACCTGGCAGATGAGCAGCCGTTTTGACAAAGAGAAATTTGCCACCGACGGTGACAATACATTGCTCTGGCGGATGAACCCGCGGCGGCTTGAAGCCGAGGTCTGGCGCGACTCTCTACTCGCGGTCACCGGTGAACTTGATGACACCATTGGCGGCAAGCCCGATCGGGAGATCTTACGCAGCAAGCGTCGCACCCTCTACGCCACCATCAGCCGCACTGGCGACAAGTTTGAATCCGATGCCTTTCTGCGCTTGTTTGATTTTCCCGCAGCAGTCTCGACCAGCGCCTCACGCCCGACCAGCACCGTCCCCCAACAGTATCTCTTCATGCTGAACAGCCCCTTCATGACCGAACGCGCGAAGACGCTTGGCAACCATCTCCATGGCCTGAAAGAGCCACAACAAGACCGAATCAAAAAGGTCTACCATCAACTCTACTCCCGCTCACCGGATCCTGCCGAAACCGAACTGGGCACGCAATGGCTCGGCGACAACCCGACTCCCGAGACCTGGCATCAGTATGCCCAGGTTTTACTGAGCGCCCACGAACTCATCCAAATCCAGTAGTCCTTATGAAATTTCTCGAACACGAACTCGCCTACCGCCGGGCGATGCAGGCGCAAATGACCCGCCGCGAGGCACTTGCAAAAATGGGTGCTGGAATCGGGAGCATCGGATTGGCCGGCATGTTCGGTGGCAATGCCCTCGCAACCGACATCAATCCGGCGAACCCGCTCGCGCCAAAAGCCCCGCACTTTGCGCCAAAGGCGAAACGGCTCATCCAGTTGTTCATGCCCGGCGGACCATCGCAGGTGGACACCTTTGACTACAAACCGATGATCGCAAAGCACGCTGGCAAACGTCCGGAAAGCGTCGATCGAAAATCGCTCCGCAACACCAAGATGGGGCTCATGCCCTCGCCCTTCGGTTTCAAACAGTACGGCGAATGCGGCAAGTGGGTCAGCGACATTTTCCCCGAGGTCGCCAAGTGCGTCGACGACATCACCTTCGTGCACTCGATGCACACCGACATCCCCGAACACGCCGGTGGCATCCTTATGACAAACCTTGGAGCGCTACAACCCAATCGCCCCAGCATGGGTTCATGGCTGACCTATGGACTCGGTGCGGAGACTGAAAATCTGCCGGGCTTTGTCGCGATGTCCCCGCGCGCCCAGCCACGAGGCAAGCTCGCCAACTGGGGGAACGCCTTCCTCCCCGGCGCCTATGCCGGATCCTACGTCAACATCCAGAACATGAAAGCGGATGCGGTCATCCGCGATTTGAAGAACTCCAACCTCTCGCGCGAGGAGCAGCGCAAGCAGGCCGACCTCTTGACAAAAATCAACAAACTCCACCTGGAACGCCTTGAACAGGATCAGAATCTCGAGGCTGGCATTCAGGCGATGGAGATGGCCTTCCGCATGCAATTTTCAGTGCCGGAGGTCTTCGACGTTTCAAAGGAAAGCGCGGAAACCCGAAAGCTTTACGGCGAGAGCGAATTCGCCAAAGGCTGCCTAATCGCCCGGCGCTTGGTCGAGGAGGGCGTGCGCGTTGTGCAGCTGTCACATTCCATCGATGGCTATGACATTGCCTGGGACACCGGACACGGCGACATTGAGGGCGGCCACGCAAAATTAGCCAAGGCCTGCGACCAGGGAATTGCCGCGCTCTTGAAAGATCTCGAAGGACGCGGCCTGCTCGAAGAAACACTCGTCGTCTGGGGCGGCGAGTTCGGCCGCGCGCCCACTTCCGAGGGAAAGAAGGGTCGCGATCACGATCACTACGGCTACACTACCTGGATGGCCGGCGGCGGGGTGAAGAAAGGTTTCAGCTACGGCGCCACCGACGAGTTCGGACTCTCAGCGGTCGAGAACCGCGTCCACGTCCACGACATGAACGCCACCATTCTCCACTTGATGGGCCTCGATCACAAGAAGCTCACCTATCGCTACTCCGGCCGGGACTACCGACTCACCGACGTCCACGGCAACGTCGTCCATGATCTCATCGCTTAGCAAGAGGATCTATCGAACCCCCTAAAAGGACGCCATTCCTGCTCCTTGTTCTCAGGCTCGAAACCACCAAAACTCTTCGTGAATAAAGAGAAAGTAGTATCAGAGTGAATCAAGAGGGATTTTGATTTTTCTTTGTGGGTTGATTTTGGGCACGGTGGGACGTGCCAGATCGAGGTGTCGATTTGGCCGGCGATGTTTGGGACCTCGACGGGATGTTTGTTTCGGGGACCGAACGGTGGAGACGGGAGCGGGTGGTGGCAGCCACCGGTTACCCGGAGTGAAAGTCCGGGCCTCGCCCCCTTTGCCTGGCGACCTGGTATGACGCTGTCTCTTATACACATCTCCGAGCCCACGAGACCGAGGCTGATCTC
>CAJXVQ010000102.1 GCA_913060685.1 uncultured Verrucomicrobiales bacterium | reverse complement strand
ACACAGAGTAGATCGTCGGCAGCGTCAGATGTGTATAAGAGACAGCTCTGATACCAAGTCGAGCGGTGGCGGTGGTAGTAAAGCAGGTCAATCCATCCCCATCGTTGCTCCGGCTGGCGAAGCCATCATCTATCGGAACTTCATTGCGGGAACCGACCCGCGCGGAATTGGAGTGGGATACTCAGAGGGCGTAAATCTTGCCTTTAGCGCCGATGCCATGAGCCTCGACATGCTTTGGAAAGGCGATTTCATCGATGGTGGACGTCACTGGATCAACCGTGGACAAGGCTTCCAGCCTCCCGCCGGCGACCAGACCATGACCATCAATCGCGGCATCCCATTCGCCATCCTCGAAAGTCAGACCTCCAACTGGCCCGCCAGCGCTGATGAGAAGCTCAATCCCCTCTTCAAAGGCTACAGCTTGAACAAAAATCAGCAGCCGACTTTCAAATACCAGTTCGGTCCGGTGCAAGTCTCCGACACCCCGACCCCGGCCACTGACGGCTCCGGCTTCTCCCGGACCATCTCCATCAACGTCCCCTCACCCGGGTCCGCCGGCGAACAGCTCTACTTCCGCGCTCTGAGTGGTGGTCGCGTGCAAAGCGGAGGCGAGCGCAGCTTCACCTTCAATGACGACTTACTCGTCAATGTTACCGCGTCCAGCCTTCCTCCCTTTACCCGAAACGACGAGCTCCTCATTCCAGTCGCGCTCACGCCCGGAATTCACACCATCACAATCAACTACACTTGGAAGTAACGAAACACTTCACATTTCAATCATTATGAAAAATTTCATTCTCTCGACCGTTCTCGTTTCATCCGCGTTCGCCGATCCCCGTCAACCCGATTTTTACCTCCGCGAGGAAATCCCCACCCCGGAAGGTGAGGTCCTCGAGCTCGGCGGCATCGCCATCATGCCCGGCAAAAAAGTCGCCGTCTCCTCACGTCGCGGTGACGTCTGGATTTGCGAAGGTGCCTACGAAAAAGACCTCTCCAAGGTCAAATGGACCCTCTTTGCTCGCGGCCTCCACGAGCCTCTCGGCATGTTTTACAAGGACGGCTCCCTCTTTGTGACCCAACGTCCGGAAATCACCAAGCTCACCGACACCGATGGTGACGGTCGGGCCGACCAATTCGAAACGATCACCCAACACTGGGGGATCGATGGCGACTACCACGAATACAACTTCGGCTCGGATCCTGACAAAGAAGGCAACATCTGGGTCGTTCATTGCCTCACCGGCTCCGGCGGAGCCAGCGCCAAGTCCCCGTGGCGCGGTTGGTGCTATCGTTACAACCTTGATGGCACCGCCACCGCCACTTGCCCCGGCATCCGCTCTCCGGGAGGCATCGGCTTCAATCAGGCGGGCGACGCCTTCTACACCGACAACCAAGGCCTTTGGAATGGCTCCTCCGCGCTCAAGTGGCTCAAGCCCGGCGGCTTCATGGGAAACCCCACCGGCAACACCTATGTCAAACTGGTCGATGGAATGGAAGAGCCTCCCAATCCCAAAACAGGTTCCCGCATGGTCATCGAACACGATAAGGACAAGCGCATCATCCCTCCCGCGATCATTCTTCCCCACGGAAAAGTCGGACAATCTCCCACTGCCGTCATTTACGATGACACCAGCGGAAAGTTCGGCCCCTTCGCAGGTCAGGTCCTCGTCGGTGAGCAAACCCACTCGCAAGTTCAGCGTGTCTATCTTGAGAAGGTCAAAGGCCTCTACCAGGGTGCCGTTTGGAAATACCTCGAGGACTTCCGCTCGGGAATCGTCCCAGCCCGCATGGGGAATGACGCCACTCTCTTCGTCGGTGGCACCAACCGCGGTTGGGGAGCACGTGGCGGCAAGACCTTCACCTTCGAACGTGTTCGCTGGACCGGCAAGACGCCTTTCGAGATGCACGAAATGCACGCCAAGCCTGATGGTTTCACCATCTCCTTCACCGAGCCCATCGATGCCGCTTCAGCAAAGAAGCTCGCGTCCTACCAGACCGGCGCGTGGACTTACATCTATCAAAAAGGATACGGCAGCCCGGAAGTCGACAAAGCCACGCCTAAGATCGACTCCATCACCGTCGCTCCTGACAAGAAGTCCATCCACCTCAAGGTCTCCGGTCGCGTTCGTGGTCACGTTCATCACTTCAACCTCGCTGGCGTGAAGTCAGCCAGCGGCGACAGTCTCTGGCACCCCGACGTCTACTACACCCTCAACGAGATCCCCGACTAAGCGGTCTCTACTTTTTCTCAAAGCCACGTCCCTCACCGGGCCGTGGCTTTCTTATGAGATCGTCAATCACCTTCAGGAGAGCGACCAGGAAAGCCCGATCGCCTGGCAAAGAGAACCGGACGATTAACCACAGCCTCGGTTCGTCGCAACTAAGCCAGGATCCTGGACAGAACCTTGCCATGAACATCGGTCAGGCGGCGCTCGATGCCATTGTGGTAAAACGAGAGGCTCTCGTGATCGAGCCCGAGAAGATGCAGCAGCGTCGCGTGAAAATCATGCATCGTGACCACGTTCTCCACCGCGCGATGCCCAAACTCATCGGTCTTCCCAAAACTAAAAGGAGCCTTGATTCCCGCCCCCGTCAGGAAAACCGTAAACCCGTCAGGATTGTGATCCCTCCCGCTCGCTCCTTTTTGAAAGGTGGGCATCCGGCCAAACTCGGTCACGAATGCCAGCACAGTATCTTCAAAAAGCCCACGCGCCTTGAGATCACGAATCAAGGCCGCCACCGGTTGATCTAAAATTTGGCCATGAATGCCATATTGTTTTTTGAGATGTCGATGACCGTCCCAATTCCCACCCCCCTCACCCATCGCGTAGGCCCCGTTGAAGAGTTGCACAAAGCGCACGCCGTTCTCCACCAACTTCCGCGCCAACATACAGTTCCTGGCAAAACCAGCCTTTACCGGATCAGCACTATCCGCTCCATAAAGTTTCCTGAGCGAAGCCGGCTCCGATGATAAATCGGTCACCTCCGGAACACTGAGCTGCATTCGCGCTGCCAATTCATAACTCGCGATTCGTGCCGCCAATTCGGTATCTCCCGAGAAGGCCTCCTGATGCCTTTGATTGAGATACTTCAGATAATGTTGCGCCGCCCGATCGGTTTCTTTCGAAACCCCGCCGGGAGTCTTGAGATTGCCAATCGGCTTCTGCATATTAAAAGGTGTCCCCTGAAAAACAGCTGGCAAGAAACCCGGCCCCCAATTGTTCACGCTCGACTGCGGAACGCCACGTGGATCCGGCAATGCCACAAAGCTTGGGAGGTTTTCGGACTCACTTCCCAGCGCATAAGTCGCCCACGCCCCCATGCTCGGAAAGCCATCCAAGGTGAACCCGGTCGACATGAAATTCTCCCCGGGGCCGTGCGTGTTCGTCTTACTGGTGAGCGAATGGATGAAGCAAAAATCATCGACCAGCTCCCCAATCTTCGGAAGCAGGTCAGAGGTCATTTTACCCACCTCACCGCGCGCTCGAAACTGAAACTGCGGAGCTACCAAATTACCGTTCTCACTCTGAAAACTCTTAAACCCCTCCGCCATGGATGGCAGAGGCTGCCCTGCACGCTTCACCAATTCCGGTTTGTAATCAAAAGTCTCCAATTGGCTCAAAGCACCCGAATAAAAAAACACGATGACCCGCTTCGCCTTGGGCCTGAAATGCGGTTCACGCGGAGCATTGGGACTCAGGGGATCAATCCCCGGGCGCCGGGGATCGGAAGCCAACAATCCATGTGATGCCAAAAGCTGGCTCAGAGCAATTCCACTCAATCCAGATCCGGCTCGCCCCAGGAAATCGCGACGATTCAACATGGCTGCGCGATAGGCTTCAATCATGGCATGAAGAGAAACTCGTTCGTGTTAAAAAGAACCCGGCAAAACTGAGGTAAGCCATGTTGTCGAACCAACTCGCTTCCATTCTTAAGTTCATCCGCCCGGGGAAGCCGTCCAAAGCAATATCGAAACGCCAAACGGAGCTGTTCATCGTGCTCCCTCCCCGCCTCGGTCTCAAGCTTCTTCGCAAGGATCTCCGACTGATCACTGACAAACTTGCTGTTGAATAAATTAAGCGCCTGAAGAGGAGTCGTCGATTGGGTGCGGCGGGAACAAATCAACCCCGCATCCGGACGATCGAAGACACCAAAGACCCCGTCCTGCTCCATCCTCACCCGCTGCGAGTATATCATGCGCCGCCACTCCGCAGCCCCAAAACTCACCTTCGGTTCATAGAACTCTCACGTAGTTTGTATTCGGCTTGAACAAACTGAAACCCGGACCTCCCATGGTTAGCGCCCCTCACAAATTGCGCCTCAGTCGCCGAAAAGAACTCCGTATTCAGACGAGCATTCACAGGCAAGCGAACGCCCCTATCAATCAGCGCTTTTTCCATCCTGTCAATACGGTTGTCCAGCTCGCTCATTCTTTCCTGCCTCTCTTTCACCGCGCCTTGATCCGGTCGCTCACCATAATGAACCCCACCAAAAATCGCTTGTAGCCGAAAGTAATCCTTCTGCGAAATCGCATCAAATTTGTGATCATGACATCGTGCACAGTGAACCGTCAGCCCCATAAATGCGGAGGCTGAATTGATGACAATCTCGTTCAGCTCATCCTGTCGAGCCCGCTTGATCGACTCATCATCCTTCCCAATCTGCCCTGGCATCAAAGCCGCCGCCGTCACCAAAAAACCCGTCGCGGCATCCTTCCCCAAGGAGTCTCCCGTAAGTTGTTCAAGAATGAATTGATCATAAGGAAGATCATCGTTGAAAGCCTTGATGACATAATCCCGGTAAGGCCATGCATTGGGCCGCGGGGTGTTCACCTCAAATCCATGCGTATCCGCATATCGAACAACATCCAGCCAGTGCTGCCCCCAACGTTCGCCATATCGCGGCGAGGAAAGGAGTCGCTCAAGCGCTTTCCGGTAAGCCACCTCAGGATCGCTCTCCCAAGCAAATCTAAAATCATCGAGCTCCGTAAGTTTTGGGGGAAGCCCGGTCAGGTCCATCGACAAGCGGCGAAGCAGGGTCACAGGATCAGCCGGTCCAGAAAAACCAAGCCCTTTCTCCTTAAGCCGACTGAGAAGAAAGGCATCAATCGGATTCTCCTCTCCCAACTCAGGCACAACCTGCGCCTCGCGCTCCTGAAGCGACCAATGATCAGGATCAGGCTTCGCGACCGATGAGCACACAGTTCCACAGAGAAACAGGGCGCTCAATTTCAGCAAGGATTGTGACCGTAAATCGACATAATAAGAGCAGCCAAACGACTCACTTTAAGCACATGGTTACGCCCCCGGAATATTCCCCCTTTCATCACTCAAAACCTCCACCCTACGGATCGCGGCACGGAAGATTCTCACTTTCCAACCCAGCCTCGGTCACTTCCGCCCCCCACTGTGCTGTGACTCCGATGATCATAGCTCCCATTTGCGCTCTGATCATCCGGTCAACGTTCTCTATTTCTTAAACCCGGCTTCCCGTTTTTCATCCACTCGTGCTGGCTTCAATTTCTTCCAGTCCGCTGGATCAGGCAACTTGAGATGCCGCTTCCCCTTTCCATATTCATCGAGGTTCGCATTGAGGTCTTCTTCGGTCAGAGAGTTCGATTTCACTCCGCCTTCCGGGACTTCAAGACCAGCTGTCCACACAATCGCATTCAGCACCACCGTGCGGAATCCATCGAGAGCCCATCCATGATGATAGTGTCCACCGGTGAAACCAACCCCACGACCACCGTTCGGGCGCTCGTAACCCCACATGAGGGTTTGCTCTTTATTCAACCCCTCCACTCCGTGCTGATTCCAGAGGTTGATATACTTGTGCATGTTCTCCCGGGTCGGAGTCGCAGTCACAAGATCGAGGACCTCTTTACGGTCATCCAAGAAACGCATGTTGTAGTAAAACTCATCCAGACAAGTAATCGTCTCAGGCACCCCGTTGCCAACTTCGTGATCCTTCATCACCTTCATGTCAGCAACCCAGTGCGGGTTGACCGACCAGCCTGACTCCATCGCGCCACCGATCCATGGCTGGTAATATTTTTTCCCCTGCGCCGGATTGGGATGCACCGCGTAGTGCATGAAAGTCATGCCCACGCCCTTCTTTGCCAGCCCATCCAGATATTCCCACTCACCACCAATTCCACTCGTTCCATCGGCAAAAATGAAAATGGCATCAGCGTTATCGAGAACCGACTTATCCTTCTTCCAATCTTTCCCGACGACCACCGCTTCGACGTTCAATCCGCTCTGCTCATTGAGGGCCTTGGCCAGCAACATGCAACCCGCCCGAAATTCATGTTCACCGGAGGCGTGACTCCGACTTCCGGCAATCAGGACGATCTTCTTTTTCTGAACTTCCTCCTTCTTCGCAGAAAGAAACAAGGGGCTCAAAAGAGCGAGAACAAGAGGCAGAAGTAGGGCGAGACGTTTCATAACTGGTGATAGGAATACGCTATAAATGGCGATCCCTTCCACCTCAAAAGCGGATTCATTCCGATTTCAACATCGACTCCAGCTGCTCCTATAAAAGTGGAAAGTCTACTTCAATCCGGGATACTCGCCGAAGTCGAGTTCATCACCATGATTCAGCGCTTCGGATTTGAGGACGGCGAGCAGCTTTCGAGCGATCTTTTTTCCTTTTCCACTCTCAAGCAAGTCCGTCTTCTCAAACGGATCTTCGGTGAGATGATAGAGACGGGCGATCTTGCCGCCGGGGTAGAGGATTAACTTATATCCATCCTTGGTCATGGCTCGCTGGGCATCCTTCAGGTAGGCCGAGTAAATCAACTGACGGCCTTCCGACTCGCCTTTGAGCACGGGAACGTAGCTCTGATATTGGATGTGATCCGGCACTTTCGCTCCTGCGACCTCAAGTGCGGTCGGGACCGAGTCCTGAATATAAATCGGGGTCGAGATTTTTTTCCCTGCTTTAATCTCGGGACCGACGACGACGTAGGGAACACGAATACTATGATCATACATGTTCTGCTTTCCAAGCAAGCCATGATGCCCGCAACCCAGACCGTGATCTGCCGTGAAAACAATGTAGGTATTCTCCCGCTGGCCGTTCGCCTCGAGAGCGTCCAGGACCCGGCCAATCTGCGCGTCCATATGGGTAATCAGAGCAAAATACTCACGCCGGGCCACCTTCACCGAATACTCGGTGCGAGGCATCGGAGCCAGCTTCTCGTCCCGCAGGCTGTGAGGGGCCTTCATGACCTTCCGATACGGATAGGCCTCTAGAAAATTCTCAGGCGTCTTGATCTGATCGACGGGATACATATCGAGATACTTCTGCGGTGACTGCCGGGGATCGTGCGGAGCATTAAAGGCCAGGTAGAAGAAAAACGGCTTGGAGTCCTTCTTCGCCATATTGAGAAATTTGATTGCGGTGTCGCCCTCGACCTCGGACCAGTGTTTCCCCCCCTTCCAGAATCCATTGTTCGCCTTATCGGTGGGATCCCATGGATCTTCTTTTCCTTCAACAGGCCGGTCATATCCCTTCTTCACCTGATTGGGCATCCCCGGACGAACATCACCGACATGGTCAAAGAGATCCTGGGCCTTCAAGCGAACATGCCACTTTCCCGTCATGTAGGTCGTGTAACCCGCGTCACTCATAAGCTGGGGCCACATTTTACGCTCACCCATCGTCTTTTCCTCGCGCTGGGCATTCCAAAGATAACGACCGGTCATCATCATATTACGGCTGGCCACACAGATCGCACCATTCCACCCCCCGGAATTGTAGGCATGGGTAAATTGCGTCCCCGACTCAAACAGTCGATCGAGGTTCGGAGTCTTCACCTCTGTCATCCCCAGCGAACCGATTGCCTCGTAGGTCATATCATCAGCGAAGATAAACAAAATATTGGGTTTCTCGGCAGCAGAGATTGCCGAGATCAGAGCCAGAAAAGGGGCGATTATGCGCATGAAAGATATTTACGCGAAGATCCGACGAATTTTGACACTTAACATTCACTTTTTTCACTGCTAACACCCACCCGCTCGCACCCGCGAGCTTCCAATGAATCGCACCAAGTCCCCCACCATCAGCCACTGGTTAGAATATCTGGCCTACCGGGGCTTCGAGCGAACACTCCGATTGATGTCTCTCGAGACAACCTTCAAGGCAGGTGAATTTATCGGGCGAATTTTTCACCGCTTGAGCTCCAGTCGCCGACGCCAGGTCGTTCGAAACCTGCGATTCGCCTTTGGCAGCGAGCTCTCCGGGAGGGAAATCAGCGAACTCACCGCCGAGGTTTTCGAGCGATCCGGAGCAAATTTTCTGAGTTCGCTCCGAGTCCCTTTCTTGGATAATGATCAGATTCTCAAGCATCTTACCTTTGAGGGGGTGGAGCACCTCCTCGACACAAATCAGGAAAGTGGAATCGTCCTCGTATCACCACACATGGGAAACTGGGAACTCCTCGCCCAAGCTGTCTTTCTCACCAAAGGCAAAATTGGGGTCGGAACTCACTACCGACCTCTCAACAACTCCCTCATTAATGCCGTCGTCGAGCGACGAAGGAAGAAGCGGGGGCTGAAGCTATTCGCCAAACGAACCTCAACCCATCAGCTGACGGCCTATGTCCGGGACGGCAACGCATTGGGAATCCTGGCCGACCAACGCGTTGGGAGCCGTGGAGCAGCATGCGCCTTCTTCGGCAGACCTACGACCTGCTCCGCCCTACCCCACCTTATTGCCAAACGGGGAAAAGCAAAACTCTTCAGTCTCAGTTGCGAAACCGTCGGATCCTGCCAATGGAAAATCAGCTTCCGTGCCATCCCGGAAGCCAGTGCCCAAGCCTGTGCCGATAGTCTGGAGGCGAATTGGAGACACTCCCCTGCCGACGTCTTTTGGTTTGAGGACCGCTGGCGCATCCGGGGAAAAGATTCCCTTGAATTCCTCAAAAAATATAAGGACCCAAATCCAGTCACCAGACCACTCAGGGCCGTCTTTTTGGCGGATTCCACGAATGATCTTCCCTATCCGGACTCCTTAATCACCAAGGAGTTTTTTCCGATCGACTTTCTTGAAAGCGATAAGTCTCTTCAGGAACAGCTCCGAAAAATCGGAGAATCCGGAATTTCTCCCGTGGACGTTTTTTTCTGTCCGGATTCGCAGTTAAAAAGAATGAAAAAACTCACCGGGAAAATCCTCGTTCTTTCATCAGAAGAAAGCTAGGAGTCCCCTCAACAACTTATCAAGTAATAACCCAATGAAAATTTGCTGCATCGGAGCTGGATATGTCGGAGGCCCCACCATGGCCATGATCTCCCACAAGTGTCCGGATATTCAAGTCACCGTTGTCGATATCAACGAGGAACGCATCGCGGCGTGGAACAGTGACGAGCTTCCCATCTACGAGAAAGGGCTCGACGAACTGGTCAGCCAATCTCGGGATAAGAATCTCTTCTTTACCACCGACGTCGAAAAAGGGATTTCTGAAGCCGACATCGTTTTCATATCGGTCAACACCCCGACCAAGACCTACGGAACCGGGGCCGGAAAAGCATCCGACCTCAAATTCATTGAGCTTTGTGCCCGGAAAATCGCGGAGGTCTCCACCTCCGATAAGATCATCGTGGAGAAATCCACCCTTCCCGTTCGGACGGCCGAAACAATCCGCACGATTCTCAACAATTGCCATTCCGATGTGAAATTCGAGGTTCTTTCAAATCCCGAATTCCTAGCGGAAGGCACTGCGATCGAAGATCTCCTCGAACCTGACCGGGTTCTCATCGGAGGTGCCGAAACCCCCGAAGGACAAGCGGCCATCCAGACTCTCGTCGATGTCTATGCCCGCTGGGTTCCCCGGGATAGGATTCTCACCACCAACGTCTGGTCATCCGAGCTTTCCAAGCTCACTGCCAATGCCTTTCTTGCGCAGCGGATCTCCTCCATCAATGCCATCTCCGCCCTTTGCGAAGCTACCGAAGCCAACGTCGACGAAGTTGCCACGGCCATCGGAACAGACTCGCGGATCGGCCCTAAATTCCTCAAATCATCCATCGGTTTCGGAGGATCCTGCTTCCAAAAAGACGTCCTCAATCTCGTCTACCTCTGCGAACACTACGGCCTCCCCGAAGTGGCGGAGTACTGGGAGCAGGTCATTAAAATGAACGATCATCAGCGCCACCGTTTTGTGAAACGCATCGTCCAGACCCTCTTCAATACCGTCTCAGGCAAAAAAATCGCCATCCTTGGATTCGCCTTCAAAAAGGACACCAACGACACCCGGGAATCATCCGCTATTTACATCTGCCGGGATCTCCTCGAGGAGCAGGCCGAAGTTCATATCTACGATCCCAAGGTTTCCAAAGAAAAAATCTGTCACGACCTGGGCGTCGCTGAAGACCACCCTCTTGTTCACGTTTCCGGCTCGGCTGCCGAAGCTTGCGAAAGTGCACACGCCCTCGCCGTCCTCACCGAGTGGGATGAATTCAAAGACCTCGATTTCCAAAGCATCTTCGAAAAAATGCTGAAGCCAGCCTTCGTCTTCGACGGTCGCAATATCCTCGATCTCGACGCCCTCCGCCAAATCGGCTTCCGCACCCACGGAGTCGGCAAGGTCTAGTCCAGAAGATAAACCGGGGCATCACCCACTTCAGAGAGCTCGATTTCCTTACCCTGGGAATCGAGCACTTTTTTGAAGTCTGTCGGCCATGGCCCGGCAAAGGTCCTCCCGTTGCACCAAATCATCGTGACCAAATCACGCTCGCGCTCGAATCGTAGCGCATAAACATCATCTTCGGTCTCCAGTTTCTCGACAAAAGTCGCCGTTCCCAGCTCAGCCAGGAAAACCTTGAGCATCTGGAAACCAATGCGCTCCCGCCATCCTCCTTCCGCCCGTTCGTCGATCAGCCCAAACCCATGAGCCACTAGCCGCCACCAATAAACCTGGTCCACAAACCCCGAACAAAGCGTCAGAACCAAGTAGCGGATCATGAAGCATCCGTATTTCTCCTCCGACACACTGACCTTGCTCGCCTTGGCGCCCGGGCTCAGGTAAGAGGCGGCTACCGGAGACCAAACTCCGGTCCCGACGAGAGGCCAATTCACCTCGGAGATAATCACCCGGTCATAACAGCGATTGGACTGCCCCGCGATCGTCCTCAGCAGTGCCGCCTTTTCGACCGTGCCAAACTTCCCCTGTTTGTTCTCCGGGGCACCCCGGCGATCCACATAGAGGTGATGCGAAAGGGCATCGTAGTGAAGCCCCTTCGGCGTCGCTCCCAGCGCCGCGACCAAATAGTGATACTCGAAATCAATGCATGCCGGACCTGAGAACTGGATCTCGGGATACTTCTTCTTCAACGCCACCGCCGGCTCGAGGAGAGCCGCGTGTTCATCGAGATTGTGAAGCCCCCATTTCACGCGATTCACGACGTGGCACAGTTCAACCATCGCAACCTTCCCTTCAATTCGCTGAAGCACAAACTCGAGGAACTCCCTCCAGGAATCCGGCTCCAGAACAGCCCTGCGATCTTGCAAAATCGCCACCATAATCTCGTGGCCCTTCTCATGTAGCTCCTCAAGAAAACCCAGCGTCTTCTCCCACTGCACCTTCCCTTCATGATGGCCAAAACGCAGTAAAACAGGAATATTCCCCAAGTCCTCCAAATAATTTAATTGGGGTTGAAACTCCAAATCAGCAGGCTCCAAAGCCATCCCGACTCGTCCACTCAATTCCACTTTTTTTTGAAATGCTCCCTCCAGTTGTCGACGATACTCCTTCCAAATTGCCGGAGCAGCTCGCAGCGCCGATCCTCCGACCCTAAGGTGATTCCACTTTGACTGGCATCGCCTCCGATCCGGCCCATCCAACGTGATCGACGCTTGTGCCGATCTTTGATCCCAGATCCAAACATCCTCCAATCTCAGGAACCCTTTCCGACGGGCTCTCCTCTCTTTTTTTCGGCTCTTGATCGGATGCCGCCAGCGACGGGTCTTCACCCAAAAATCAAAACGGCGACGAGCCTTCGCCATTTCTTTTTTAAATTCCGACGGGGCCTTCGCCTGCCAATAAATCCGAACCAAGATCCCCAAAAACCCCGAGGGCAAACGCAAGCGGGCAAAGTCGAGAGCCCTTTCCGTCATCGTCAATTCCGCTCTGATCTTCCCCCGATTCAAGTCGATAAAATTCACCTCGGTCCACCCACCATCCTCACCCGAACTCAACTCCATGTTCTGGCTCCCAAGATCACGATGATAGAAACCGGCATCATGCATCTTCTTCATCGCAGCTCCCACTTTTTCCAAAAGCGAAACCAGAACATCACAAGTATCACCCTCCCGATAAATCCGTGAGAGCTCGGACTTCAAGCTCGTCAGCCCCTCAAGGTAGTCCGACAAAAAATAGCTCTCCACCAACCGATCTCCCTCCCAGCGTTCCAGTGAAGCCAGAGGAGTGGGCGTTGACACTCCATGAGCCTCCAGGAATTGAGCCGCCTGAAACGATCGCGCCGCCTTCGAACCACGCTTTAAATCAAAACGATCCTTCCACGCTTGCTGCCCCCCAAAGGCCTTCACCGCCACCTGCCGGATTTCACCACCAATCTCGAAAGAAAGAACCACAACGCGATGCCTGCCCTTGGCCAGAACTCCTTCTTTGGCCGACTCAATCTCCTCACGCAAGCCGTCCAGCCTCTCTTCTCCCAAGGACTTCGCCAGATCGTCGCGAACTTCTCCAACAAAGCGACCTTGCTGTAACTTCTCGAAATTCACCTGTCTCATTGATCCGCATCTCTATGGCTTCATCCATTGGAAGGCAATGACATTTCAAACCACTTGATCAACACCTCTCTTCACTCGTCAAAACCTCAACACCCAGCTCGATTCCCACTCGACGAAGCCCCCTTCCTCCCATTAGCCTTTTCCATGCACTATTTTGTCACGGGAGGAGCTGGATTCATCGGTTCCCATCTTGTCGAGGCTCTTCTCACACAAGGACATGAGGTCACCATCATCGACGACTTTAACCACTACTACAGCCCCAAGATCAAGAGGCTTAATATTGCCGGCTTTAAGGATCAGGTCACCATTATCGAGGGAGATATTCGTGACGCCATCCTCGTTGAGCGCACCTTTGCAAAAGGTAACTTTGACACAGTCATCCACCTCGCAGCCCGCGCCGGGGTGCGGCCCTCGATCCAGTCGCCCAAACTCTACTTCACCACCAACATCGATGGCACCTTTAACCTCCTCGATGCCTGCCGTCATCACGAGGTGAAAGACTTCATTTTCGCCTCATCCTCCTCGATATACGGCGTAAATGAAAAGGTTCCCTTCGCTGAAACCGATGCCCTCACCCGGACAATTTCACCCTACGCCGCCACCAAGCTAGCGGGCGAGCAAATCTGTTCAAACTACGCCCACCTCTTCGGCGTCCGTTGCATGTGTCTGCGCTTTTTCACGGTCTACGGACCACGCCAGCGCCCTGACCTCGCTATTTCCAAATTCACCGAGCGCATCCTCGCTGGCGAAACCATCCAGCAATACGGAGACGGCACCACCGCCCGCGACTACACCTACGTCGAGGACATCGTGGATGGCATTCTGGCCACTACCGACTATCACGAGTCGGACTTCGAAATTTTCAACCTCGGTGGGTCTGCCACCACCACCCTCTCCGAACTGATCAAGATGGTCGAAAAAGCCTGCGGAATGGCTGCTCAAATTGAAGTCGTCGGCAACCAGCCCGGAGACGTCCCACGCACCTACGCCGATATCAACAAGGCGCACGACCTGCTCGGTTACTCGCCCAAGACACCCATCGCGGACGGTATCAAAAAATATGTCGAGTGGTTCAAAAAACATTCATCCTAAATGAAGTTCATTGCCATTGCCCCAGACCTCTCCTCTGATTCAGTCGCCGCGATTCAGGCTGCCGTATCTACCCTCCCTGAAGGGGGAACCAAAATCTACGATCGTAAAAACCAACAGATCTACCGTCTGCAAATCGGAGATCAACACATAATCGCAAAGACCTATAGAATCAGTTCATTCGCTCGCATCTTGGCGGCACTCTTGGGATTCTCCCGCGCCCGCCGCTCCTTCCGGGCCAGCGTCCTCCTGCGCCAAGCCGGGATCCCAACACCAAAGTCCCTCTTCTTAATCGAGGAAGGCAGCCCCTTCTACTCGGCATCAACTCTCGTCACCAACTTCTGTGAAGGCCCTTCACTCCGGAAGTTCCTGACTGACACTAACCCGATCCCGCCCACTCTCGCTGACGATATTAAAAACATCCTCATCGGCCTCAAATCCACCAAAATCCGGCACGGCGACTTTCACGATCGCAATCTCCTCATCTCTCCGGATGGCCGGCCCAATCTCATCGACCTCGATAGCGCCCGCAAACGATTCTCGAAGAAAACCGTCGCCCATAACATTCAAGAAGACCGCGACCGACTCCTCCACTCCATCGACTACGACCCTGATTTCCAAGCGACACTCATTGAGAAACTTGGAGCTCCGGGAACCCCGCTTTTGGCCCCATGAAAATCCTTTTTGCCAGACGGGGATACTCCTCCTCCGGTGGTGCCGAGCGCTACCTCGCCCGCTTGGTCAGGGGCCTGCATGCCAAGACAATCGAGACCACCCTCCTCACCGACGGAGCCTGGCCAAACGATCAATGGCCCGGCGATCACCGCATCTCGCTCGAGGCCCACTCTCCGGCCGCCTTTGCCAGCGCCGTCGAAAAGGAACGCTCGAAGCACCCCGACGCCCTCCTCTTCAGCTTCGAGCGCATCCCTTGTGCCGACGTCTTCCGGGCCGGCGACGGCGTCCACACCGCCTACCTCAATCGACAAGCCGGTGAAGGAAATCCCCTCGCCACCCTGTTCCGGGGAATCCGCCGACACCACCGGGAAACGTGCGCTCTCGAAAATCAACTCTTCACCAAAAACAACCACCTTCACGTCATCTGCAATTCAAAGATGGTCGCCAGTGAACTCCGTTCATTTTTCAATTTTCCCGAAAAACGAATCACCACCATCTACAATGGCTTCACCCCAAAACCATGGGACGCCCGCGAACGAACTGAAGCCCGCAAAACAGTCCGCAGCCAGCTTGGCATTCCTCCCGACGCTCCCCTCATCCTCTTCGTCGGCAGCGGCTGGAAACGTAAAGGCGCCGAAACTCTCGCCAGTGCTTTCCGACAAATCACCTCTCAAGACGCACACCTCCTGTCTCTTATACACATCTGACGCTGCCGACGAACTACTCTGTGTA
>CAJXVQ010000101.1 GCA_913060685.1 uncultured Verrucomicrobiales bacterium | reverse complement strand
TCTACACAGAGTAGATCGTCGGCAGCGTCAGATGTGTATAAGAGACAGCTCTCATCACATGATCGAAAGGAACTCCTCTCCGCAGTGAGAAGCACTCCAGAAAATAGGAACGCAATTATCAACGACCTCATCAGCCGCCAAGCAAGTCCAGAAGACAAGGCCTCCATCGCCGCCTCCTTCTTCGGTTCGGTTCAGGGTCACCGAAGCCCGGCAACCACGGAATTCCGGCATGAGGTCCTCAAAGCCTTCCCCGATCCAGAAAGCCGCATCAACTATCTCGTCTCCAAAGCCCGTGAGAATCGCTCAAACAGCAGCGAAGTTGTCAAAAGCCTCCAAAACCTTGGCCATAATGAAGAAGACATCTCCCGCTTCCTCAACGCGTCCCAAAAATAGACCTAATCCGAGCGACACCGCGGCTCTGTAGCCCGCAAGCCAACTCTCCGATGTTGCCTAAGGTTACTCGCGGACCGGGAATTCTATCTTCGGCTTAGGTGGCACCTGCAGATCCACTATTTGCGGCAGCAGCCTCCTGCTTTGCTTTATGGTCCAGGATATTGACGGTACTTTGTGACCCGGTAGCAAAGATCAAAGAGCCGTAACCGAGTCCGGTGAGAGGGTTTTTCCAGAGGATTCCCCCTGTATCCTTTCTGAGACCAAAGAGTTCACCCTTGGTGTGGGCGATTACCAAAATGTCGTGAACGACCAAGTTGGTGATCGAGCTCCCCTTCAGGTGAGTCTGCCATTTTTCAATTCCGCTTGCCGGGTCGATACAGATAACCCGTCCTTTCACTCCGAAATAAAAATCTTCATTCATGGGAGGAACTATGCAGAGGGCTCAGTTCCCGGGCCACTACAAAGATGGCTATGGTTTCCACTCAGGCAAGGGAGAGAGGGTGTGGGTGAGCTTGCGCAATCGGCCGTTGGTCAGATCAGTCACGCTCCATTTCTTTGCGAAGTCCAACCAGATGTAAAAGCCAAGGTTCTCTTCGAAGCCGGAATGGGAGTCGATGAGCCAAGCGGTTCCCGACGAATCCATCGGTTGGATGGCTTCCGGGCTGGTAAGCTCCGCAAAGGAATCCCGGGGCTTGGGGAAAAGACATTGATCACGATCTCAAAGCACTTCCAGCGACCCGGATCGAGTTGCGGCCCCCCTTGGAGAGGCTTTCTTCCCTGTTGGAGATTGCGTTCCATCCCAGCAATTGGTATTCTATAGATTAACTCTTTATTTTATCTTGTTATGCTTTCCAAACGCTCCTCCGGACTCCTCGGATCTTTCTCCCAATGGCAACTCAGCACCATTCCGGTCGCGGCCGCCCTGATTCTCGTTCACGCCATTGGCATCCCTGCCCTCCAAGCCCAGGAGCGGAGCAAGGCGACATTCCAGATCGTCACTCCAAACCTCCCGGCACTCCCCTCCCTCGGCACGCCGGGATTGGAGGAAGAACCCGCAGGGGCAATAACTCCCTTACAAGCAGGCATGCCTCAAGTTCGCCACAGCGCTCCCCTTCCCACCAACCTTGCCGTGAGCCCCGAACGCCAAGCAGAGGTTATGGCCAAAGCACGGGCTCAGCAACACGACTTCCACCTCCAAAAGGGGGAAGCGCGCGCGATTCACCCGAGCCTCGGACTCGACCTCCATTACTCGGCGGATGGGATGACCCTCGGGCCCCGTGAATACAACAATCTCACCTCCCCAACGAACAATTGGACGATCCGGCTTTCGCCCGCGGCAGTCATCATCGACACCCAAACCCTGGAAGCACCCGAAGAAGCTTCTCCCATCACCATAGAGAGCAACCGCAGTAGCCGCCTCATTGCACAAGGAAGCAAGGAATGGTGGATCAATGCCGAAGACGGCCCGGAGCACGGCTTCACGATCGGCGAAAGTCCACACCCCGACCCTCGGACTTTGAGCATCGATCTCTCCCTCCGCAGTGAACTCCAAATCAGCCAGGAAGAAGGCTCTCTCTTGTTTAGGGATCAAAACGAGCGTATCCTCCTGACCTACAGCAAACTCCTTGTCCACGATGCTGACGATCGAATTCTGGCTTCAGAAATGCATCTTCAGAAACACGAGAACTCCTGGACCGTGACTCTCAAGGCCGATCTCACCGATGCCGTCTTCCCCATCACCGTGGATCCAGTCATCGGCACCCAAGTGAAGGAAACACTCGCCAGCGACGGTGTCTCGGGAGATGAATTTGGCTTTGCCTCCGATGGGATCGGAGAGGTTATGGCGGTCAGCTCTCCCGGGAAGGGCAGCGGGAAGGTCTACCTCTTCCACGAAAATCATGGCGGTGCAGGAGCGTGGAATGAGAAAACCTCAGTGGTCGTCCCGGTCTCCGAAAACCCGGTCAACGGTGATCGTTTTGGCCAGTCCATCGCCCTCTTTGCAGACGAGAGCAGTGGCAAAACTTACCTCGCGGTGGGGGCTCCCGAACACGATGATACCGGCAGTGTCTTCATTTACGAACGTCATCAGGGAGGCACGGACAACTGGGGATTCATTGAAATTTTACAAGATGTTGATCTCAACAGCAGCGATCTATTTGGCACCGCCGTCGACGGCTTGGGCAACACCCTCGCGATTGGGGCTCCCAACCACGGTGCCGGAGCGGTCTTTCTTTTCGAAGTCACAGGAGGGAGCTTCTCTCGAAACCAAAAGGTCACCACTCCCCCCGGGCAAACGCTCACCAATACGAATGAATTCGGGGCTGCTGTTGCGCTTGGAGGCGATCATATGATCATTGGGGCTCCGGGAGAAAACTCAGAGAATGGGGGTGCCTATCTCTTCAAACGCAGCTCTCCCTACGCCGCCCTCTTCCGTCTCTTCTCTGACAAATCTGAAGCCGGCGCCCGCTTTGGCGCGGTTGTTGCCATCGCGTTCACCGGTCTCCTCCTTGCCATCGGAATGCCCTACGATGATGTCACCTCCGGCCCCACTTTGGTCGATGCCGGATCTGTCTTTATCTATGCATTCCTCGCCACCACCCTCGCCTGGGGATTCCTCACCGCCATGTTTGGTTCCGAGGCCGGAGCCTTGTTCGGGTCGGCCCTGGCCCTCAATTTCTTCTTCGACCTCGCGGTTGGTGCACGCGGTGCGACCTCCACTACCGACCCGCTCAAGGTCGGTGGTGCCGTCTTCATCTTCCTCTTTAACCTCTTCCTTTTTTCCTACGGGTCCGCGAGCAAAATTGTCCCCTCGACGTTCATTGACGCTGGTATGGCTTTGGGAACCAGCCTCGTTCTCCTCGGAACCGCCCTCTTCATCCTTGGCGCGGCTTACAGTGCCTCCATGGGCGCGATGTTCCTCATCACTTTGGCGGCCACCGTCCTCACCTTCCTCCTCTGGCAACAACTCTTCTGGAATCAAGATCAAATCGAAAACCACCCGGAGGTGACGGGCCCGATGGCCGATCCAGATGGCGATGGCTTGGTCAACAAGGTGGAATTCGCGATGTTTCTGATTCCTGTTCTCTTCAGCCCCCTCGCGTCCCTCGCGCCTCTGGTCTCAGATGGAAAATATCATTTTATCGTCCAGCAAAGCCTCGTCGCCGCCGGGGTCCTCCTGCTCATCCAGTATGCTCTTCTTCTGAGTGTTTGGTTCAACCTCAGCGCGGGGCCCCTCTCGAACCAGTTCTCGGTGAAGGTCCTGCAAGATGGCATTCAAGCGCAACAACTTCAGATCACAATCTCGACCCTCCTCGCGCCAACCCTCTTCAACCGCGTGTCCGCGGAAGCGAATTAGAGATTCACTCCCACTTCCCCACCAATTGCACTGTCATCCATCTCTCCATAGAAAATCCCGACTGCCTTTCCAGGTTCCAGTTTACCACCCTTGGTATTGAGCCCCGCGTTGCCCGCGATGATGTCCATTCGTCCATCTCGATCAAGATCGGCGGTCGCGACGGAATTCCACCAACCCAATCGATCTCCCAACCCACCAAACTCTTTCAACTGACCTTCCTCATTTAAGAACACCCGCACCGCACCGTAGTCGATGCCAGAACGAGATCCGGCCAGTGGTCGTTGTTCAAATCTTCCAGACCACATTACATTAAATACCCCGGCCAAATCCTATCATGGGCAGATCACGGTCACGGCAAATCAGATCGGCCCCAAAAAACAAAAAGCCCAACAAGAAAAACGATGAAATCAATTCCAAGAACCTCACTTCTATTTCTCCTTATGATTTCGCGAATTACAGTCGCGGCTCAAGAGAAGGCCTTGGTCATCGGATTGATTGGCGACTCCACCGTCGCCAGCACTTACGGGTGGGGCCCGGCTTTGGCGGAGCTCGTGAGTGACGAGGTGACCGTATTGAATTTTGCCAAGAACGGAGCAACCCTTGCTTCTCTCTCCAAAAAGCTGGATGAGCTCCTGGAAAAAAGGCCCGATTATGTTCTCATTCAATTTGGACATAATGACATGAAGCGATACGACGCCCAAACCTACAGCGCGAAGCTCAAAAATTATTTGGAGAGGATCAAACGGGGAGGATGCAAACCCATCGTGTTGAGCTCGGTCACCCGTCGTAACTTTGATCGTGACGACAAGATCTCACCTCGAATCATGAATGGTGATCGATCATTGCCTGCTTTTTCTCGGTCAGCCAAAGCCATAGCCAAGGAGGAACAGGTGCCCTTCGTCGATCTTAACTCCATCAGCATCGCACACCATAACGCGATCGGCCCGGAGGCGAGTTCGGTTTATAATTATGACGAAAAGGACACTACTCACTTCAGCAAAAAAGGAGCCAAGGCCATTGCTGCGCTCATCATCAAGGAGCTGAAGATTGTTGCTCCAAAGCTGTCGACCTATTTCAAATAGCGGCCAATATTGCGCCACGTTTTCCCGGACTGCCTGACCGGGGAGCGGGTAAGGCTAGAGTGCCCCACCCAACCACAGAATCCCCCCTCCGGTCCAGCCCAACGGCGGTTTCAGGGGCCTTCCCACCACGCGCAAATCTCTGCCGAATTAGCTCGCAGACTTCCCGCGCATGAAGAGGAGAGCTCCTCCAAACAGACCGAGCCTGGTGAAGGTCGTCGGTTCGGGGACCGCAACCCATTGTAGCCGCTCAGGGTCGATGTTGATCGATGCGAATTGGGCCTGACCTGGCAATGTCGCCAGCGGCTTGGTTCGCCAAAAATTCACTTTGGCGCGGAATAATTCACCCCGGGTGGGAGGAGATCCGCCCGAAGCTCATCGTTGTCAAAGGTCACCAACTTGCCCGCGCGGAGGTGATCGGCGTGTTCATCGATCATCTTCTTCCAGGCATCGCGAAGAGCGCGCGCCCGTTTCCTCCCATCGGGCTCCTTTAGGAAATGCCAGGAGCCGGACATGTTTCCACCGGTCAATGATCAGTCGCTTAACCCTGGAGTTCATCGCTTCCTGCAGAAATGCCGTGGAGTCCTTCGCATCGAAGCCCCTCCTTAAAGCTTCTCTAAGCCCAACCAGATCAAGACGCCCAAAACCCACAAAATTTAGAGAGCAAAGGAAGTTTCTCTTTTTGTATAATGGCATCTTTTACTTAATGCAGAAAATCTGGCACCGAAGCTGGTCGTTCAATCTGATGTGATGCCCGATTTTATGAGAGCAGGAAAACAGTCAAGGGGTGACCTTAATCCGATAGAACCGAAGAATGGTTGAGGAACTGGATTGTCGGACTGTTCAGGACCTACTTGGTGGTGTGGTAGGGCTTTGGTTTACCAAAATTGGGATCCTTGAAACCGAGCGATTTATTCCAACCCCACTGCTGCGGCATTAGGGTGGACTCCCACTCGCTCTGGCGCTTGATGAGCGCCTTGAGCTTGCCCGGTTTTTCAGTGGCGAGATCGCTCTGCTCTCCGATGTCGCTTGCGAGGTCGTAGAGCTGGAAAGTTTTGCCGCCGTCTTGGCTGATCGCTTTCATATCGCCGTGGCGGATGGCTTTGCGGGCGCCCCAAGTCCAATAGAGCGTCTGGTGCGGGCGCCCCGGCTCATCGCCTTTGGCAAAGGGTAGTAGATCGACGCCGACGAGTTTCCACCCAGGGTCGATCTTGCCTCCAGCTGCGGCGATGAAGGTGGGCATGAGGTCGAGCGAAATGACGGGGTGCTTGTAGATTTGTCCGGGCGGAAGGGTCCCCTTCCAGCTCATACAAAACGGAACGCGCAAACCGCCTTCCCAATAGGTGCCCTTTTTGCCGCGCAGCGGTTTGTTTGGCGAGGCTTCATGACCACCGTTGTCGCTGAGGAAGACAATCAGCGTATTCTCTTCCAAACTGTTGCGCCTTAGCGCGGTGAGTACTTTGCCGATGTTTTGATCCATCGAGTCGAGCATCGCCATGACGACGCGGCGCTTCTTGTCGGGCTCGTCGGCGTATTTGTCGACCAATTCCTTAGGAGCCTGAAAAGGGCCATGAATCGCATTGAAGGGCATGTAGCAGAGGAAGGGTTTTTCCTTGTTAGCCTCGATGAACTTTACGGCCATGTCGCCGAGTTGATCGGTGAGATGGTTGTCGGTGTCGCGGACGAGGACGCCGTTTCTGTTCACGTCGTTGTTGTTGATTCCGCGCTTCGCATACGGGCGGCTGACGATGGTCTTGTTGTGAAAGATCGGATTGTGCGGGCGGTTCATGTCGCCGAGGTAGTTCGACGCGCCGTTATTGAATCCGTAGAACTCGTCCCAGCGGTTGAAGGCCTGCATCGCTTCCGCATCACCGTCGTGGGTCTTTCCAAATAAACCGGAGGTGTAACCGAGAGATTTGAGCCGCTCGGAGAGAATCGGCAGATTGGTCGGGATGCCGGGTTCGACGTTCTTGTTGCGACGGTATGGGCCAATGTTGTCCCAGAAGCCGAAGGATTGCTGATAGCGGCCGCTGAGCATTCCGGCGCGTGAGGGAGCGCAGACCGGGCAGGTAACATAGCCGTCGGTAAAGATCGTGCCGCCTTTTGCGATGGAGTCGATGTGTGGTGTCGGAACGTCACCACCTTGGTAGCCGACATCGCCATAGCCGAGGTCATCGGCGAAGATGAGGACGAAATTCGGCTTCGCCGCCGCACCGGCCGAGAACAGTAGTAGGAAGGATATGACGTGATTCATCGGATTTTAGCGGGGCTACGTTTTGGCGGAGTAGTGTTGTATTTCTCGACGTCCATACGATTTCCATTGGCGAAAGCACGGTTGCGATTGCCGGGGCCACCCCAGGGTTTGCTGTTGGGCATGGCGTGATCCCAAGTGTCAAATTTGTCCTGCAGGTCTTGTGCGATTTTGGAATAATTTTGGGCGACGTCGTGGTGCTCGCCGGGATCATTGGCGAGGTTGAAGAGCTTGATGCTCATCGTGCCGCTGGTGTCGTTCCAGGTGAGTTTCCAATCACCTTCGCGGACCGCGTAGTCGTTGTCACGGCGCCAGTAGAGCACCTCATGAGGGCGGGCGTCTCCTTTTTCGCCGTTGAGGAAGGGGAGCAGATCGACGCCGTCGAAGGGGTGGCCTTTTATGGGAGCCTTGATACCCATGCGCGCCGCGAGGGTAGGCGCGAGATCAAGTGCGCTGACGGGTAATTCATACTTGGATCCGGCTTTGATCTTCCCAGGCCAGCGGATCGTGAATGGGACTTTGGTGCCTCCTTCATAGGTATCACCCTTGAAGCCGCGGTGTGGTCCGGGGTTCGACATCGGAGTGCCGCCGCGCACGAGACTGGTGTCTTTTTTTTGAGGTTTCAAACCTTGCCCACGCGGGGAGCCGTTATCGGATAAAAAGATGACAATCGTGTCATTGGCGATTCCCGCCTCGTCGAGCGTCTTAAGAATGCGCCCGATCCCATCGTCCATGGCGAGGATCATGCCGGCAAAGAAATTACGCTCTTTGTTGTCGCTGAGGTGTTTGGTTCGCTTGAGGTAATTGTCGGGCACCTGCCACGGGTGGTGCACGGCGTTGTAGGCAAGATAGAGGAAGAAGGGCTTCTCGGTGTTGTGCTTGATGAAGCCCACCGCGCGATCGCTGAACAGGTCGGTGAGGTAGATGTTCTCCTGGGCGGGCAGCATCTCATTGTTGCGGAAGATCGGCCACTTGCCTTTCTTCTTGGCAAACTTGGGTTCCCACGCGGTGTATTCGTGTGAGCCATTGAGAAATCCCCAGAAGAAATTGAAGCCGCGAGCGTTGGGGCGCAGCGGTTCCTCGACGCCGAGGTGCCACTTGCCAATCATACCGCAACGGTAGCCCTGCGGGCGGAGGATCTCGGCGATCGTCGACTGGCTTGTCGGCAATCCCGACAGGCGCGTGCGCTCAGGCATCTTGTCCGGAAATCCGGTGGCGCTGGCATTCTCTCCGGCACCCATGCGTTGCTGGTAGACACCTGTGAGCAGACCCGCGCGCGACGGACCGCAAACCGAGGCGGAGACATAACCCTGGCTGAACTGCACACCCTCCTTGGCAATGCGGTCGATGTTCGGCGTGAGGACATCTTTGTAACCGTGGTAGCCAACATCGCCCCAGCCCATGTCGTCGGCCATGATGAGAACAACGTTGGGTTTTTCCGCTGCGGAGATTGCAGGGAAGCTGACAAGTAGGGTTGCGAGAATTAGGGATCGTGAAGAGATATGGTTCATTGGAATCAGGGAGACGGTTACTTGAAGGTAAACTTGGTTTTTTCCTGGAAGAACTTCATGCCGAGTTCGGGATGAATCGCGGCGAGCCCAAACAGCATGGACGCAAAATCAATCGACTCGATGCGGCGCGGTCGCCAGTCGGGTTTTTCGACACTGAATCGCGGGAGCAAATCGCCAACCCGTGTCTTCAGGCGGCGATTTGGGTCGCGGTAGAGTTGGAGCAGGTGCTCGCGGGCAGCTGGATAAGCGGGCATAAAGCCGGCGATGATACGCGGCGCGACGAGGCTGTCGGGGTTGTTGTCATACTTCGAGGCGACGTATCCATTGCTCGGGGTGCCGCCTGCGCCGCAGCCCCAGAACTCCGCGACGCCGGTGCGCTTCAAGCAGGCGCGCTGGTCAGCCTTTGCCTGATTGAGCACGAAGCGCCGATACACCGGATCAATCGTGCATGGGTGACACATGTATAAGGGAAACTGGATGAGGAAGGAGCACTGCGCCTTCTTGCGACCATCGTCGAGTAAAGTCAGGTCACGGTGGTTCCAGGTCGGCAGCTCTTTCAGGGAAATGATGTCGCTATTTCCCGTCTTCTTGATTTGTGATTCCTTAATTAGCCAGGCAAGCAGATAGTATTCGTTGAAGAGCTTCGTTCTCGCTTTAGCCCTCGGCACACCGTCCTCAATCACCATGTGCAAGCGGTCGCCGCGCGGACTCGCGAGTGCGACGCCCCAGTTGATCGATGCCCACAGCATGTCAGCTTCCGCCTTGATCCGAGGATCGTCGAAGGTGTTGCGACAAAACAGCGCGCCGACGGCCATGATGGCGGTATCAATGGTTGAAAACTCAGAGCGCCCTTTTCCAGTTTTTGCGGAAAAGAAGTGCCGAAAGAATCCCGCTTTTTCACGATCGATCTTAAACTCCCCGGCCTTGCCGTTGAGTGCTCGGAGCGTCTGCATCGCTTTGCCCCGGGCTTTGGAATCGCGGCCGAGTTCGTGCTCCATGCAAAGCGCCATCAAACCCACTCCGACAGCGGCGATGGAGCAATGGTCGTTTGGTTGCCCCGGACGATCGGTGAGATAGGCATCGCGATAGAGTCCGTTGGGCGTGCGCACGAGCTCGCCATAGAAATCAAGCGATGCGAGGAAGAGCGGTTCAAGTTCCCCGGTCGCAGCTGGGGATGGTGGCACCTCCTGCGAAAATACGCTTGATGAAATGAGCAAGGCGGAGAGTAAGATCCAGAGTGAGGGGGCTCTCATTGTCTATCGTGTGTGGGCCTTCCCGGTTGAACCACCGCGAACGATGAAGGTGGGGAGGATGGATTGAGGCACGGTTTTCAATGTGTCGCCCATCCCCTTATGATGCGCAGTGATCACGGTGATGAGATCGAGTTCTGGAAACATGAGGATGAATTGACCACCGGCACCACGGCCGGAGCGGCAATCATAGGTCTTCTCTCCGACCTTCATGTCATGGCGCCACCAGAAGTAGCCGTAGGAATTGCCTTGCGCATTGGTGTTGATTTTACCTGTGGCCTTTTCGACGAACGCCGTGGGCACCAGTTGCCCGCCCTTCCACTTGCCGCCGCCCATGGTGAGCATGCCCCACTTGAGCATGTCGCGGGAGCGCATGCTGCAACCGGCGGCCGCTTTAGGCAGGCCACTGAGATCGTTTTGCCAGGCGTAGTCGGTGATCCCGAGCTTGCCGAGGAGTTCGGTTTTGATGAAATCCCGGGCAGATCCGGGAACAACCGCTTCGAGGACCTGCATCACGATCGTAGGGTCGGAACCCTGGTACTTGAATTCGCGGGGGCTGGGCGGAATGGGGTCGCTCATCTCCAGGTAGGCTTGAACCTGACCTTGGCCCTTGAGTTTGCGCGCGGTCTTCCGAAGCTCGACAACTTTTGCTTTGTTGACACGAATGCCTGACTTCATGTTCATCGCTTCGGCGAGAGTCATCGCGCTCGCACCGGCGACGTGCTTGGTCGGATCAAGGTCTTTGAGAAAGCCTACCACCGGCTTGTTGAGATCGGCCATGCTGAGGTGGCCGAGCTGGATTGCGCGCCCGATTGCCATCGCGGTGTAGGACTTGGTAATCGACATTTGGTAGTGCGGGAAGTTGACACGGCCGCGACGGTAGTAGGATTCGAAGATGAGCTTGCCCTTGTGCATGAGCAGCAGGCTGTCGATCTCGCCGTGGTCGCCGGCTGCGATTTTTTTCGAGAGAGCCAGGATGGCATCCTTTTGTGCGTCGCCGAGAGTGCCGACCGGGATCCCGTCTTCGAGATCGCCAGGCGAGCTGCTGATGAAGGGCTCCTCAAGATCGGGAATCTTTGCTTCGGCAGCAAAGGAGACGTCGGCCGCGTTAAGATCGGTGATCTCGGGGGCGAGGCCGTCTTGGGCGTAAGAGGAGCTGAGACTGAGCAATAGGAGTAGTAAGTGTTTCATGGCTGGCGGCGCTTTTTCTTAGGCTTTGGTTTGAGGGCTGGCGGATTGGTAACACCGAACTGAGTCTTAAGCTCGGTGTAGCGGGTTTTCAGGCGTGCGATCTCGCCTTCGCTCTGGGTGGGGTCGTAGATATTGCTAAGTTCTTTCGGGTCCTTCTCGAGGTCGTAGAATTCCCAGGCGTTGTGATCGAAGTAGTGGATGAGCTTGTAGCGGCCGTCGCGCACGCCCATATGGCGCGGCATGTTGTAGGCCCCGCGCGCGCCGGGGATGCCGCCGTCGTAGTAGGTGTAGAGAATGTCTTTGCGCCAATTGCCCGGGGTCGTGCCGCCGAGGATTGGCTGCAAGGCTCTGCCGTGAACTTCGTCAGGAACGGCAAGGCCGGCAGCAGTGAGAAGCGTCGGGGCGAGGTCGATATTTTGCACGAGGGCATCGATCTTGCTCCCGGGTTTGATGGTGCCGGGCCAGCGAACGAGCAGGGGCGATTTGAAGCTTTCTTCATACATCCAGCGCTTCTCCGCCCAGCCGTGTTCGCCGGTGAGGAAGCCTTGATCCGAGCTGTAGATGACGATGGTGTTTTTGCTGAGCCCGTTCTTGTCGAGGTAGGCAAGGATGCGGCCGACGTTCTCGTCAAGGCCGTCGATGCAGCGCACGTAGTCCTTGATGAAACGCTGGTAGGTGTAGCGGACGGCGTCCTCGCCTTCGAGCTTGAGGGCGCGAAACTTTTTGTTACGCGGGTCGTAGGCGGTGTGCCAGGCGTCCCGCTGGGCGGCAGTCATCTCCTGTAGAAACTTCGGTGTCTTGCTTGGATCAACAGCGAGCACCTCCTTGCTTGGTGCGATGTTCAAGACGTCACCCTTCATGCCTTTCAGGGCCATCCAGGTGTCAGCGACGAAGGGTTGGCGGGTTTTGAAGTCGTCGAACAGAGTATCGGGAATGGGAAATTCGACATCATCGTAGGCTCCCATGTGTTTCGGAGAAGGAATGCGATGGATGTGCGGAACTTTGTATTGGGCGCAAAGAAGAAATGGCTTCGTCTTGTCGCGTCCGTCGAGCCAGTCGATTGCCTTATCGGTGATGATATCGGTGGAATAGCCTTCGACTCTTGACGGTCCGGCTGCGCTGAGGAACTGAGGGTTGTAGTAGGAACCCTGACCGCCTTTGCCGGCGAGAATTTCCCAATGCTGGAATTCGTCGGTGGGGTTTCCCTTAAGGTGCCATTTGCCGATCAGCGAAGTCTGGTAACCGGCCTTCCCGAGTTCGCGCGGATAGACCCATTGCTTGCCGTTCCAGGGAGAGCCGTTTCCGGTGATGCCATTGGCGTGGCTGTGTTTACCGGTCATGATGGCGGCTCGGCTCGGGCAACAGATGGAGTTGACGTTAAAGGAACTGTTGAAAATCGCGCCCTCTCCGGCAATGCGGTCGAGATTGGGCGTCTTGTTAATCGAACCCTCGTAGCAACCGATTGTGCGCAGCGCATGGTCGTCACTGAACAGGAATAGAATATTAGGTTGCTCGGCCGCCGGCGCGGGGAACGCGAGCGCGAGGAGAACTAGTGAGGGTGGAAAAATTTTCATAGGTAAATTTTAGCGCTGATTGCTGGGGAAATTCCAGACTCTAACAGCGTCGAGTGAAAAGCGCAGGTCTATGGATTGTTGATGGGTGGAAACGTCGAGCTGAAGGCTGGCGTGGCCCGGCAAGGTGACGTTGTCGAGAGTCCCATCAAAGCGGTGCTCTGACTCGCGTCCCGACTGCGGTTCAGTCATGATTGCCCGCCAGGTTCTCTGCTGCGGATGCACGGCGATTGCGAAGCGATAGGCGACTCCTGGTTTCAATGACAAATCTGAAGTATCGATCTCCCACCCGGGTGATCCACTGACGACAAGACGCCCGGGGGTCGCGAGTCGAACGAAAAATTCGGTAGAATATGGTTTGTCGATTCTTACGGTTGACGTGCTCTCGAACTCGCGAGCGAGCGATACCGTGAGAGGCCCACGGGCGCGGGATTTAGCGGCGACACGCAGGAAACTTTCCGAACCCTCTACTAGCTCCTTCCCCTCCCTGACCCCGGTGATTTCTTTATCTAGATTTCCGCCAACCGTCTTGAGGTGCCACGGGCCAGACCAGCCTCCGCTGCGGTAGCCGGGAAATGGTTCGCCCATTCGGAAGGCGTCCCAGATCAGTCTGTGATTGCGGAGATCAACGCGAGCACGATCGAACGCGCCACTAGAGAAGTTCGCCCGTTCTGCGTTCCCAGCGCCATCGATGGTGAAGGCATTGCCAGCTTCGATCCGCCGGGAGGTAGAGCCGCTGACGAGGTCGACCTCGCCGTCGAAAACGAAAAGCTGCGTCTCGCCGTCGGAGCTTGCATCAACCGCGAATTCGGTACCGAGATCGGTTATTTCTGCACTGTTGGTAACGACGCGGAACCCCTCCGCACCCTCAGGGACGTAGGCGGCGATCTTGCCGCGATGGAGAAACACAACTTCTTCGTCGGTAAGCTCGAACTTTGCCGGCCCTTCGAGACTCGCTATTACTCCACTTGCAAAGTTGAGTTGGAGCAGCCCTCCGCTGAATTCGACACGACTACCGACAGTGAGCGCCTCTCCCTCGGCTAGCCCAGATGAACCGTCTGGCCACACCACGTCAGTCAGCGCGGTAACTGACGCCACATCGCCAATTGATTGCGATTGCTCTACCCGGAGCATCCACCAGCCGAATCCAGTGGCTAGGATAGTGATCGCGGCGGCAACAGAGATCAGGCGCCTGAAGTTCAGATGGACGACATTGCCCTCTCTTGTTTCTTCGGGAACAAGCCCGGCTTCCAGGTCACGATGAATCCCCATTTGCATGTGGTAGAATTTCCGTGCTTCGCTGCTCTTAACCAACATCACTTCGAGGGTGGCCATTTGCACCTCAGTGATGGTCTCATCGCTGAGCGCGTCAATCAGGGCGATGAGTGCATCGCGATCGATATTTTCGAGTTTGGCCATCGGGTGATTTTAGATCAAATCATCGCTCAGCCTGCGTTCCACACAGGTGGCGAGGACAGCGCGGATGCGTTGCATGGTTTTGTAGAGCGCGTTGGGGCTGCGCTGCAGTTTCTTCGCCAACGCGTCAAGCGTTGCCCCTTTGTCATAACGCTGCCTTACCAGCTGACGGTGCTCAACCGAAAGCGAGCCAAGGCAGTTCTTGAGTGCCCTTCGTCGATGATTCTCCCAGTCCGGTGTTTCCGAGTAATCGGCAGCGATCTTGGCGATCAGATCCTCGTCGGTGAAGCGGATTCGCCGCGCCTTCTCGCTACGTCGGTGCATCAGCACCTGACGATAAGCGAAGCGAAATGCCCAGGGCAGGAATGGGCGATCGAAGTCATACTTTTCGAAATTCTCCCATAGCTGGATCAGGGTCCGCTGAACGATATCGTCGGTGTCCGCGTGATTCGCAACTAGCGAGAACACGTAACCATACAGCGATCGCTCGTTCTCGACGAAGAGATCGGTAAAAGTATCGCTGGGGCCTCGGCTGGTCGGTGACATGAAATTGATCGCTGATCTGGTGGTTCAGCTGTTGCTGTTCTCAAGGGTTATGCCACCCAACTTAAAATCTGCCAAAGAAAGATCAGTTTTTGAAAAAGCAAGCAAGGCATACGGTGAGGCACATGAACCTTAACCCCTTGAAACTCGATGAATTTGGGATGGTCTGGGCCGATGCGAGTTAAGGCAGATCGAAATCGGTGATTACACGACGTGGCAATTTTGGCTTTGCCGAGGCGCTCGTTTCGCGGAGATAGGGGGCGACCTCCCCGGGATCGATCCCCGTGAGGAGGGCGGGCATCGACATGGGCTGGCAGAAGCAATCGGTCCCGGTGCCAACTTAAAACCGGCATCCGGCCTGCGCCGCGAGATCACCGTCGCCGGTGCCATCTACGAAGCGGGCGGCGGCCCAGGCCTGCCGCCCGGACTTCAATTTGGTGATAATGGCCCTGGGCCTGTTCGCCTTGTCAGTGACCACGGCATCGACGAGCAATTTTTCGAGGCCTACTTCAAGGGGTAAATTGGGAGCGATGGAAGGCATGGTCACCTATGGAACCTTTGCTTCGATTCAACCGCCTATTGCAATTCGACCCGAAGGAACCGGCTCGGAGCGCTACCCAAAGGAAAGATGACGGTTGCGACACCGTTTGGCGCGGTCGTGATTTTAAATTCATCAACCGAGCCTGCCAAAGCAGCGTCGGGAAGGACTGCGGTGGTATCTTAGCCCAAGTTTCGCATTTTTTTTGAGTTTTTGGTCCAAAATCGCCGAATTCGCACCA